>SDZP01000642.1 GCA_004144935.1 Caulobacteraceae bacterium
TCGCCAACCGTTCGTTCCAGTTCAGCGAAGCCTCGCTGCGCAACTCGCTGAACGCCGAAGAGGGCAAGGTGCGCCGCGAGGCCCACACCCCGGCCGAGGCCCCGCCGACCACCTTCGACGACAAGAAGGACTTCCAGCTGGCCCGCGCCATCGAGGTCTTGAAGAATGGCTCGGTGCAGGCCACGCCCAAGCTGCCGGGTCCAGCCCCGAAGATCGCCTCGGCGGTCCCGAAGGCCGCCCCGACACCGAAGAAATAAGCGACCAATCCCCCTCGTCCGCCCGGCGGACGAGGGGGAATTGCATGGTTCATTAACCATACACGGGCACAGTCGGCGGACCCTTAAGTAGCTCCCGGCGCCGTCCGCCCATGTTCTCGCGCAAGCCGCAGATTCCGCACACGCTCCCGACCCCGCCGGCCAGCCGTGGCGGGCAGGCGCGGGCCCTTGCGCTGCGGGTGGCCGGCAACCCCTGGCTCAGCGCCGGCGGCGCGGGCCTGATGTTCCTGATCACCCTGATCACCCTCATCATGGTCATGGGCGACGCCAAGGCCGGCACACCGATCGTGCGGCTGTCGCTGGCCCACGCCGCCGAGGCCGGCTCAGGCGTCCCCGGCTGGAAGGAAGCCCTGGCCGACGAGAGCGCCGCGCCGGTCGTCACCACCGACGAACTGACGCTGTCGGACACCCCGATCGAACTGGCCGACAACGGCGTGATCGGCGGCTCGGCCGTCATCACCCTGCCCGAGGGCGGACGCCTGGAAGGCTCCGGCGGCCCGCTGATCGCCACCGGCGGCGGCTCGGCCCTGATCCAGGCGCCGATCGCCGGCCTGACCGCACCCGGCCCTGGCGGGGCCCTGCTGCCGGTCATCGGCGGCGACGGCCGCAAGCCCTGGCAGGCTTACGCCCGCCCCTTTACCGCCAACGGCAAGCCCAAGGTGGCGCTGGTCATCGGCGGCCTGGGCCTGAACCCTGCCTACACGCGACGCGCCATCGAACTGCTGCCGCCGGAGGTCACCCTCTCCTTCGCGCCCTACGCCGAGGGTCTCCAGGGCTGGATCGACCTGGCCCGCGCCAATGGTCATGAGGTGCTGCTCGAGACGCCGATGGAGCCGTCATACAGTGGTATGGAGTCTGCTATGACATCGACAATGAGGTGAAGGCGGAGGAGTCGTTGCGGTCGGCACACGAGGCTCTGACCAAGGCGGCTCAGCCGTGATCACCTTGCCAGAGGGCGGGCGCCTGGAAGGCTCCGGCGGCCCGATGATCGCCACGGGCGGCGCGTCGGCCCTGACCCAGGCCCCGATCGCCGGCCTCACCGC
>SDZP01000643.1 GCA_004144935.1 Caulobacteraceae bacterium
TGCCACCGGCGCTGACGACTATGTCGTCAAGCCGTTCTCGCTGCCCGAGCTGATCGCCCGCATCCAGGCGCTGCTGCGCCGTGCCAAGCCCGGCCACGTTGCCGGCCTGCTTGCTGCCGGCGATCTCGAGCTCGACCGCACCACCCGCCGTGTCCGCCGTGCCGGGGCCGAGCTGCATCTCGGACCGACCGAGTTCCGCCTGCTCGAATTCCTGATGCAGGCGCCGGGCCGGGTCTATTCCCGGGCGCAATTGCTCGACGCCGTCTGGGGCCGCGACGTCTATATCGACGAGCGCACCGTCGACGTCCATGTCGGGCGCCTGCGCAAGGCGATCACGCCCGCCAATGCCAAGGACCCGCTGCGCACGGTGCGCGGCGCCGGCTATGCCTTCGACGAGACCTTTGCGCGAAGCTGAGTGCTTCTGTCAGCGCGGCGCGGCGACGATCACCGCCGCGCCGGCAAGGCAGAGAGCCGCGCCGGCCAGGTCGTAGCGATCTGGCGCGACCTTCTCGACCAGCGCCATCCAGGCCAGCGACGCCACGATATAGACGCCGCCATAGGCGGCGAAGGCGCGCCCGGCGGCCGGACTGTCGAGCAGGGTCAGCAACCAGGCGAAGGCTGCGAGCGATACCAGGCCCGGCAGCAGCCACCAGACCGGCTTGCCGAGCTTGAGCCAGGCCCAGAAGGCGAAGCAGCCGGCGATCTCCGCCAGCGCCGCGCCCGCATAGATCGCGAACGTCGCCATGGCGCTCTTCCCCTCGGTCTACCCATGAAAAAGCCGGCCACGAGGGCCGGCCTTTCAACTCCTTGCCTTCGCACCCATTCAGGCGCGGATGGGCTTGCGGTCGCGGCGCCGGTCGGCCGCCGGCTGGTAGGCGATCCGGGCGTGATAGGCGCAATACGGCATGCCGGTCGCGCTGCGGCCGCCGCAGAAGCGGAACTCCGGCGTGGTCGGGTCGCCCATCGGCCAGCGGCACATATATTCGCGCAGATCCATGATCGTCACCCTCTCGGAGAACGGCACGACCACGTCCTCGGCCGGTGCCGGAGCGCGTTCGACCTGTGCTTCGGCCGCGATCTCGGGCGCGAATTGCGGGGCCAGCGCGGTGTTGCCGCGGGTCAGCCCGGCGCCGCCGTTCTGATGGCCGGCCGGATGGCTCGGCGGGCGGGCCGCCGGCTTGCGCGGGCGCGGCGTCGCCGAGCCGGGGCTCTTGGCCCGGCCGGACAGGCCGAGACGGTGAACCTTGCCGATCACGGCATTGCGCGTGACGCTGCCGAGCTCGGCGGCGATCTGGCTCGCGCTCAGGCCGTCAT
>SDZP01000210.1 GCA_004144935.1 Caulobacteraceae bacterium
CACCTACTACGTCGTCGCCCACTTCCACTACGTGCTCAGCCTCGGGGCCGTGTTCGCGATCTTCGCCGGCTTCTACTACTGGTTCGAGAAGATGTGGGGGGTGAAGTACAACGAGTTCCTCGGCGCCGCCCACTTCTGGGTGATGTTCATCGGCGTGAACGTGATCTTCTTCCCGCAGCACTTCCTGGGTCTGCAGGGCATGCCGCGCCGCTACGTCGACTACCCCACCGGCTTCTCCTACTGGAACGAGGTCTCCTCCTGGGGCTACGTGATCACCCTGGTCGGCGTCGGCATCTTCCTGGCCGTGCTGATCGAGGCCGCCATCCGTCGCCGCAAGGCCGAGGCCAACCCCTGGGGCGAAGGCGCCACGACGCTGGAATGGACCCTGTCCTCGCCGCCGCCGTTCCACCAGTTCAACGAACCCCCGGTGATCGAGCCCGACCACCACTAAGGACCAGGCCCGCCGCATCCGTCACGGATGCGGCGGCGTCCCATTGAAGAAGGAAGATCGCCGCCCCGCGCGGCGTTCATCGCATGCCCAAACCGACCACCCTCGAGGATGCGCCTCCCAGCCTGGCCCGCGCGCCGGGCCAGTGGGGCGACTACGTCCAGCTGATGAAGCCCCGGGTGATGAGCCTGGTGGTGTTCACCGCCTTCGTCGGCCTGATCTGCTCGGGCGTGCCGATGAACCCGGTGCTGGCGGCGGTCGACATCTTCTGCATCGCCGTCGGGGCCGGCGCCTCGGCCGCCTTCAACATGTGGTACGACGCCGACATCGACCGCATCATGCGGCGCACGCAGGGCCGGCCCGTGCCGGCCGGCAAGGTCCAGGGCGCCGACGCACTGGGCCTCGGCGTCGTCCTCAGCCTGCTGTCGGTGATGCTGCTCGGCATGACCGCCAACTGGCTGGCCGCCGGCCTGCTGGCCTTCACCATCTTCTTCTACGCGGTGGTCTACACCATGTGGCTGAAGCGCTGGACGGCCCAGAACATCGTCATCGGCGGCCTCGCCGGCGCCCTGCCGCCCGCCATCGGCTGGGCCGCGGCCTCCGGGACCGCCCCGGCCAATGCCTGGCTGATGGTGCTGATCATCTTCCTCTGGACCCCGCCCCACTTCTGGGCCCTGTCGCTCTACACCAGCCAGGACTACGCCAAGGCCGGCGTGCCGATGATGCCTGTGGTCAAGGGCGCCCGGTCGACCCGCCTGCAGGTCCTGCTCTATTCGCTGGTGCTGATTCCCGTCTGCATCCTGCCCTTCTTCACCGGCCTCGGCGGCATAGCCTACCTGGCCGTTTCCGGCCTCGGCGGCGCGGTCTTCCTGCTGCTGGCCTGGCGGCTCTACCGCAGCCACGCCGGCGAGGGCGCCGACCCGCGCAACACGCCGGAGCTCTACGACGTCAAGGCCGGGGCCAAGGACGCGCGCAACCTGTTCGCCTTCTCGATCCTGTATCTGTTCGCGATGTTCGCCACCCTGGCGGCCGAGCGCTTGCTGGGGTTCAACCTGTGACCGATCAGCCCGACCCGCCGCAAGCCAGCTTCCCGGCCCCGCAGACGCCGCTGACCCCCGCCGAGCGGGACGCGGCCCGCGCCGCCCAGCGCAAGCGCAACATCGCTATCGCGCTCGGCCTCGTCGGCTTCATCATCCTAGTCTACGTCGTCACCGTGCTGAAGATGGGAGGAGCCATTGCCAACCGCCCCCTCTAAGGACCTCGCCAAACGCAATGCGCGGATCGCCGTCTTCTGCGCCATCGGCCTGTTCGGCATGGTCGGCGCGGCCTACGCCGCCGTCCCCCTGTATCGCGCCTTCTGCCAGCTGACCGGCTTCGACGGCACCATCCGCAAGGCCGAGGCCGCGCCGTCGAAGATCCTCGACCGCAAGCTGCTGATCCGCTTCGACGCCAACGTCCGCGACCTGCCCTGGGACTTCAAGCCCAGCCAGGTGACGCAGGAGGTCAAGATCGGGGCCACCGGCCTGGCCTTCTACAAGGTCACCAACCACGGCAAGCAGGCCGTCACCGGCCGCGCCAGCTACAATGTCGTGCCCGAGGCGGCCGGCGCGTATTTCCAGAAGCTGGAATGCTTCTGCTTCAACGACCAGACCATCCAGCCCGGCCAGAGCGTCGAATTCCCGGTGGTCTATTTCGTCGATCCCCAGTTCGCCACCGACTTCGAGACGAGGGGCAAGACCGAGGTCACCCTCAGCTACACCTTCTTCCCGGTGGAAACCCAACAGGCCAGCGCTACCAAGGCCGTTTCGCCACTTGGCGAGGCGACCAAGGCGGGGCTATAGCGAAACCATACGGCGTCGCGGTGCGGCGCTTAAGTCTGATGATTGAGAAGGGCAGGGCTTACAGGCATGGCTCACGGCGCCGTAAAGCACGACTACCACCTGGTTAACCCCAGCATCTGGCCCCTGTACGGCTCGTTCGCCGCCATGGTCATGATGATCGGCGCCGTCATCGGCATGAAGGGCCTTTTCGGCCTGGAGAAGGGCAACTGGCTGGTCGCCGCCATTGGTTTCGCCATGGTGCTGCACACCATGCTCGGCTGGTGGATGGACGTCACCAAGGAAGCCAACCAGGGCGATCACACCCCGGTCGTGGCCCTCGGCCTGCGCTACGGCATGATCCTGTTCATCGCCTCGGAAGTGATGTTCTTCGTCGCCTGGTTCTGGATCTTCTTCGAGGGCGCCCTGTTCTGGGAACACCGCACCCTGACCCCGATGGTCGGCAACTTCGAGGGCGTCGCCGAGGCCTGGAAGACCTGGCCGCCCAAGGGCGTCGAACTGGTCCCGGCCATGCACCTGCCGCTGGTCAACACCCTGACCCTGCTGCTGTCCGGCACCACGGTCACCTGGGCCCACCATGCCCTGCAGCAGGGCGACCGCAAGGCGGCCCGCACCGGCCTGATCCTCACCGTCATCCTCGGCGTGCTCTTCACCGCCATCCAGGCCTACGAGTACCAGCACATCCTGCATGAGAAGCTGTTCTACTCGGAAGAAGCCGCCAACTCGGGCCTCTACGGCTCGGCCTTCTTCATGGCCACCGGCTTCCACGGCTTCCACGTCCTGGTCGGCACCATCTTCCTGTTCATCTGCCTGCTGCGGCTGATGGGCGGCGGCTTCACCCCCAAGCAGCACTTCGGCTTCGAGGCGGCGGCCTGGTACTGGCACTTCGTCGACGTGGTCTGGCTGTTCCTGTTCGCCTTCATCTACGTGATCTTCGGGACGCTATAGGTGACCAACCCTTACCTGGCGGGGGCGGCCGGTCGCTGCCCCCGCTGCGGCGAAGGGGTGTTGTTCGACGGTTTTCTGAAGGTGGCGCCGGCGTGTGATGCGTGCGGCGCCGCTTTCACGAAGGCGGACAGCGGCGACGGTCCCGCCGTCTTCATCATCCTCATCGCCGGCTTCCTGATGGCCTTCGGCGCCATGTTCCACATGATCGCCTTCAACCCGCCGATCTGGGTCCTGCTGGTCCTCTGGCTGCCGCTGACGGTGATCGTCGTGCTGGGCCTGCTGCGCCCCATGAAGGGCCTGATGGTGGCGGCGCAGTTCGCGCAGAACGCCAGCCAGGCAGGCGGGGACGATGTCCGTAAATGATCTTCGGGATTAGCCTCAGGACTCCCTTCTCCCCTTGGGGGAGAAGGTGGCGGCGGAGCCGACGGATGAGGGGTCGCACCGGCTTGCGACACGACCTGATACCGCCGTCGCCCCGTCCTGAAAATCTGGCGCGACCCCTCATCCGACCCCTTCGGGGCCACCTTCTCCCCCAGGGGGAGAAGGATCAGCCAAGGGCGGCCGCGCAATGATCGGACGCGCCCCATGAAACGCCTCCCCATCGGCCTGACGATCGTCACCGCCCTCAGCCTGGCCATCCTCATCGCGCTCGGCACGTGGCAGCTGCAGCGCCTGCACTGGAAGCTCGAAGTGCTGGCGCGGATCGAGGCGGCCAGGACCGCCGCCCCTATTTCTCTGGACGAGGCCTTGCGCAGACAGGCGGCCGGGGAAGACATGGAGTGGCGCCGGGTCCGCGTGGACTGCCTCCAGCCCGATCCCCGGATTGCGGCACGAAGCCTTTCCGACCCCACACCTCCCCGCCATGGCCTCATCTATGGCGTCGTAGACGGCGAGATCGCCTGGCGCGACCTGGCGCCCTGCGCCATCGGGCCAAACCGCCTTATTCCCCTTGAGCGGGGTGTGGTGCGCTCGTTGACCGGCGTCATCGATCCCGCCGGCATCTCGGTCGGCGCCCTGCCGCGCAGCACCGAAAGCAAGGAGAGGTGGGCGGTTGTCGGGACGCCGGTCTCCGCCATCGGAGTTTTCCGTCACGCGGAAGTGGGCCCCTCGATGTTTGCTCAGGCCTATCCGACTTCGATCCCCGGCGGGTTCCGCGCATCGAATCGAGATCACTACACCTTGAAGAGCCTGCTTGATGCCGGGGGGGATCGCCGCGACCGAGCCAGGCTGATCACCGACCACTATGTTTCGGTCGCTGCGGAAACGCCGCCGGACCCGGCGCTGTCTCCATCGCCGACCCCAGCCGACATTCCCAACCGCCACCTCGAATACGCCCTGACCTGGTACGGCCTTGCCGGGGCGCTTCTGGCCATCTACGCCGCCATGCTCTGGCGCAGGTTCAAGGCACGATGAAATACGTCTCCACCCGTAGCGGCGATTCCGCCGCCCAGCCGATCGGTTTCCTCGACGCGGTCCTCGCCGGCCTCGCCCCCGACGGCGGCCTCTATGTGCCGGAGACCTGGCCGAGCTTCACCACCGAGGAAATCGCCGCCTTCGCCGGCCAGCCCTACGCGAAGGTCGCCGCCGCCGTGATCGGCAAGTTCGCCGACGGCGAGATCGCTGCCGACGTCCTCGAAGAGATGTGCGCCGAGGCCTACGGGACCTTCGCCCATGCCGCCACCTGCCCGGTCGTCCAGCTGGGCCCCAACCTGTTCCTGGCCGAGCTGTTCCACGGCCCGACTCTGGCCTTCAAGGACGTCGCCATGCAGCTGCTCTCGCGGCTGTACGAGCATATCCTCAGGTCCAAGGGCCGCACCCTGACCATCGTCTGCGCCACCAGCGGCGACACCGGCGGGGCCGCCGTCGAGGCGTTCCGCGGGCGGGACAATGTCCGCATGGTCGCCATGTTCCCGGAGGGCCGCATCAGCGAGGTGCAGCGCCGCTTCATGACCACGGTCGAGGACCGGAACGTCGCCAACCTCTCCCTGCAGGGCAGCTTCGACGACTGCCAGGCGATCCTGAAGGCCATGTTCGCCGACGGCCAGTTCGCCACGGCCGTCGACCTGTCGGCCGTCAACTCGATCAACTTCGCCCGCATCGCCGCCCAGGCCGTCTACTACTTCACCACCGCCGTCGCCCTCGGCGCGCCGCATCGCCGCGTCGCCTTCGCCGTGCCCACCGGCAATTTCGGCGACGCCTTCGCCGCCTATGTGGCGGTGAAGATGGGCCTGCCGGTCGAGAAGATCCTGGTCGCCACCAACAGCAACGACATCATGGCCCGCGCCTTCGAGGACGGCCGCTATTCGCGCGGCAACGTGGCGGCGACCCAGAGCCCGGCCATGGACATCCAGGTCGCTTCCAACTTCGAGCGGCTATATTTCGAGGCTGTCCGCCGCGACGGCCTGGAGACCGGCCGCGCCTTCCGCGCCTTCACCGAGACCGGCGTCATCGACATCCCGCCGGCCGCGCTTGCCGCCATGCGCGAGCTGTTCGGCGGCGCCTCGACCAACGAGGCCGACACCAGCCGCGCCATGCTGGCCACCCTCAACGAGACCGGCCGCCTGGTCGATCCGCACACCGCCGTCGCCATCAGCGCCGCCAAGCGCACCACCCTCTCGGGCGACGACGTCCCCCTGATCGTGCTGTCCACCGCCCACCCGGCCAAGTTCCCCGAAGCCGTCCACGCCGCCACCGGGGTCACGCCCAGCTTTCCGCGCGCCGACCGCCACCTGGCCGACAAGCCCGAACGCTTCGACCGCCTGCCTGCCGACGCCGCCGTGGTCATGGACTACGTGCGGAGTTTCGCGGGGGCATGACCACCCCTAAAATCCACACGCTCTCCAACGGCGTCCGGGTCATCTGCGACCCGATGCCGGGCCTGGAAACCCTGGCGCTCAGCGTCGTCGCCGGTCGCGGCGCGGCCTCCGAGGACCTCCATCGTTCCGGCTGGTCGCACCTGCTCGAGCACATGGTCTTCAAAGGGGCCGGCGCCCGCACCGCCCGCCAGATCGTCGAGGTGGTCGAGAGCGCCGGTGGTCAGGTCAACGCCGCCACCGGCTATGAGCGGACCAGCTTCCAGATCCGGGCGCTG
>SDZP01000644.1 GCA_004144935.1 Caulobacteraceae bacterium
AGGAACACTTCCAGGTCAGAGCGCGTCACCAGTTCGGGGTACATGCCGCCGGTCTCTTCGAACAGCACCCGGCGCAGGTCGGTTTCGGAACAGCCGAACCGTTTGGCCACGCCCGGCAGGTACCAGACCGGCTCGATCGCCGCCTTGGTGACCATCGCGGCGCCGCCGGCGGTGAGGAACTTGCCGTCGGCCTTCAGGCGGCCGGCCTGCAACGCCTCGATCACCTCCGGCAGGATCACATGGGCCTTGGTCACCGCGATGGTCGGGCGGATGTCGTAGCCGGCCGCCAGCTCCGTCTTGTAGACCTCGGCCACGGTGGCGCCCCAGGGGTCCAGGCTGACGATGCGGCCCGGGTCGCTCCACTGCGGATAGGGGCCGATGATGTCGGTCGGCGCGGTGTTGGTGAGGTCGGCGCGGTGCTCGCGCGAAAGCGCCCCGGCCGCCACAGCCAAGGCCCTGTAGACGCTGTAGCTGCCGCTGTGCGTGCCGATCACGTTGCGGTGGGCCCGGGTGGTGGTGGTGCCGACGATGGGGCCGCGCTCGGCGGCGGTGGGTGCGCCCCAGTTGATCGGCAGGGCGCCGAAGCCGCCACTGTGCGAAGTCAGGCGGATATGCCGGGGGGCGGGTACTTCAACTGTCATGCGATGCCCTCAAAAAAAGCAATGTACAGAACCGGGGAGGGACTGGCAAGTTGTGTGCCCGTTCCGAACGGGTCTAGGCCAGCAATTGCGCTAAGCGCGCCAGATCGACATTGCCGCCGCTGATGAGGATGCCCACACGCGCGCCCTTGATGTCGACGCCGCCGTGCCTTGCGCCGGCCAGCGAGAGGCAGCCGGTGGGCTCGACCACCATCTTC
Source organism: Caulobacteraceae bacterium (assembly GCA_004144935.1). Taxonomy (GTDB): domain Bacteria; phylum Pseudomonadota; class Alphaproteobacteria; order Caulobacterales; family Caulobacteraceae; genus Caulobacter. The sequence continues at coordinate 857 of SDZP01000644.1, forward strand.
ATGCGCTCGGCAAAAAAGCGCATAGCTTCCACCAACTGCTCGTCGGTGGCCGTGAGGATGTCGGTGACGTCGCGCCGGATGATGCCGAAGGTCAGCTCGCCCAGTTGCTGGGTCTGGGCGCCGTCGGCAATCGTCTTGGGCACATCGATCTTCACCCGCTCGCCCTTGCGGAACGATTGCTGGCCATCGTCGCCGGCAGTCGGCTCCACGCCGTAGATATTGCATTGGGGAGACAGGGCCCGCGCCGACAGCGCCGAGCCGCTGAGCAGCCCGCCGCCGCCCAGGCAGACGAAGAAGTGGTCGAGCTCGCCCACTTCCTCGAACAGCTCCTTGGCGGCCGTGCCCTGGCCGGCGATCACATCCGGATGGTCGAACGGCGGGATCAGCGTCATGCCGCGTTCTTCAGCGAGTTTGCGGGTGATGGCCTCACGGTCTTCCTTGAAGCGGTCGTACAG
>SDZP01000645.1 GCA_004144935.1 Caulobacteraceae bacterium
TCATGTCGCTGCGCGTTAGGCTGCCGCGACCTTGTGGGAGACAAGCCGATGATCCGATCCGTCCAGACCCTGTTCGCCGTCACCTTGATGGGTCTGGCAAGCGGTCATCGCCAGGCCCATCAAGGTGACGGCGAACAGGGTCTGGACGGATCGGATCATCGGCTTGTCTCCCACAAGGTCGCGGCAGCCTAACGCGCAGCGACATGAACCGTCGCTGAAGAAACGCCGCGCTCCGGCGTTGAGCGACCAATGCTCTGTCGTCGGCGCTTGATCCGCAGGGCGGATTGGTCTGATCTGCCCAGCAATTGGCTGTTCGGGAATCTCGATGACCTCAAGACTGAAGGCGGCCCTGGCCGCCACCGCGCTGTCGGCCCTGCTCGCCGCCTGCGCCACCACCGGCGGAGCGGCCGCCAGGCCGGCGGAGAAGGCCGACGGCAAGCCCATGGCGCCGGGCGTCGGCGGCAAGGATGACGCGGCGCCCTACGCCTCGACCTACCGTCCCCTGCCCGGCCGGCCGACGGCCATCGTCGGAGCCACGGTGCTGACCGCCGACGGACGCCAGATCGACCGTGGCGTGGTGGTGTTCGGCGACGGCAAGATCCTCGCCGTCGGCGGGCCGGAAACGGCCATCCCGGCCGGCTACGACGTCATCGACGCCAAGGGCAAGTACGTCACCCCCGGGGTCATCGACGCCCACAGCCACCTGGGCGTCTATCCCTCGCCCGGCGTTTCGGCCCGCTCCGACGGCAACGAGGCCACCGACCCCAACACTGCCCAGGTCTGGGCCGAGCATTCCATCTGGCCGCACGATCCGGGCTTCAACCGGGCCAGGGCCGGTGGGGTGACCACCCTGCTGATCCTGCCAGGCTCGGCCAACCTGTTCGGCGGCCGCTCGGTGACCGTCCGCAACGTGCCCAGCGTCACCATGCAGGGGATGAAGTTCCCGGGCGCGCCTTATGGCCTGAAGATGGCCTGCGGCGAGAACCCCAAGCGCGTCTACGGCGGCAAGGGCCGCAGCCCGTCGACGGCGATGGGCAACGTCTATGGGTACCGCAAGGCCTGGATCGACGCGGCCGAGTACCGCCGCAAATGGGACGACTACAACGCCAGGCGCGACAAGGGCGAGAAGGCCGACGCCCCCAAGCGCGACCTGCAGCTCGAGACCCTGGCTGGCGTCCTGCGCGGCGAAATCCTGGTTCAGAACCACTGCTACCGCGCCGACGAGATGGCCGTGATGCTCGATGTGGCCAAGGAGTTCGGCTACAAGGTGACCATGTTCCACCACGCGGTGGCCGTCATCGGATCGCTCGC
>SDZP01000646.1 GCA_004144935.1 Caulobacteraceae bacterium
CCCAGAGCAGGCGCAGCTCCTGCTCATAGGCGAGCTGGACCTCCGGCAGGAAGCCGGCGTGATGGCGGATCGTCTCGACCACCTCTCCCCCGGCGAGCTCGACAGCGGCCTGGCCGCCCACCGTCGGTGCATAGCTCTGAAACATCGTGTCGTCTCCGCCTCGTCCCGCACCCCTCGACGCCGCCGAGGGTAGAGAAAGTTAATAATCTGTAAACGCAAACTGCCGGAAATGGTTAATTTCGTTAGGCTTTGTTCGTTAATGCCGAAGTCGGCTCACGGTCTGAGAACGCATCCATCGGTTGCCCTGCCGTCGCCGCTGTCGTTGATGGCGATGCACGCAATGGGCGTGCCAGCATAACACTCGTCTGCCAGGGTTGCCGAGATAATAAAAATTTTACCAATCGCAGCAGGGCCTTGTGCCCTCTCCCGGCCGGCGCGGCGCGGCCTGTCGATCGGGTGGGCCGATACGGCCGCAGGCCGCCTTGAGGCAGGGCTGTTTCATCCGGAGACCGGCGGCGCCGCAGTTGTGCCGCAATCGACCGTGCAAGGACTGTTGTGCCGCCGCCATGGTCTTGTCCGGGGCGGGTTGAGCGGCTAACCATGAAACAACGCCCGCCGCCGCAGGGTTGCGGGCATTCCGACGAGCTGACGCCTTGAGCCGCCAGACCGAAGCCGAGGATGAGAGAAGGGCGCGCCTCGCCGCCGCCCTCCGCGAGAACCTGAAGCGCCGCAAGGCGCAGGCGAGGGCCCGGCGTGCCTCGGACACGGCGGCCGAGGACACGCTACCGCCCGCCCAGGCCGAACCTCACCGGTCCTGATCCCCACCCTTTCCGGCCGGCGCCTTCCGCCGGCCGTCCTGCAGGACGAGCCCGATGGACCGTATCCGCATCACCGGCGGCCAGCGCCTCAATGGCGTAATCCCGATTTCCGGCGCGAAGAACGCGGCCCTGCCGCTGATGATCGCGAGCCTCCTGACCGACGAGACGCTGACGCTGACCAATGTCCCGCGGCTCTCCGATGTCAGCGCGCTCTCGCGCATCCTCTCCAACCAGGGCGTCGACCGCTCTGTCGCCGGCAAGCGCATCGGCCAGAGTGCCGAAACCGGCCAGACCGTCGCGCTGACCGCGCGCCAGATCGTCGATACCTGCGCGCCCTACGAGCTGGTCTCGACCATGCGGGCGAGCTTCTGGGTGATCGCGCCGATCCTGGCCCGCATGGGCGAGGCCAAGGTCTCGCTGCCCGGCGGCTGCGCCATCGGCACGCGCCCGGTCGACCTCCTGCTGATGGCGCAGCCGCCGGG
>SDZP01000211.1 GCA_004144935.1 Caulobacteraceae bacterium
CTTCATCCTGTTCGCCACCAGCTGGCTGCTGACCGGCCTGATCGCCGCGACGCCGCTGCAGCTCTACATGCGTGATGGCTTCACCCCGCTGGAAGGCATCGCGCTTGGCCTGTTCGTGGTGCTGGTCGGCGCCGTCTCGACCTGGTTCTGCAGCGCCGTCGCCGGCTTCTGGGTGCTGAAGAACCGCCGTGAGGACATCTTCGACTTTCCGGCCATCGTGCCTGCGCCGCGCGTCAAGACCGCGCTCCTGATGCCCCTCTACAACGAGGATCCGGCCGCCACCCTGGCTCGCCTGGCCCGCATCGAGCGCTCGCTGAGCATGCTGGGCGTCGCCCACTGGTTCGATCTCTTCGTGCTGAGCGACACCACCAACGAGGCCATCGCCGCCCAGGAACGCGTCCAGTTCTCGGCCCTGCGCGCCCGCAGCCGCTGCGCCACCTACTACCGCCGCCGCCCCAAGAACATCGAGCGCAAGGCCGGCAACATCAGCGACTGGACCACCCGCTGGGGCGGCGCCTACGAGCACATGATCATCCTCGACGCCGACAGCGTGATGAGCGGCGAAACCGTCGTGAAGCTGGTCGACGCCATGGAGCGCCACCCGGGCCTGGGCCTGCTGCAGACCACCCCGGTGATCATCGGCGCCGAGACCCTCTACGCCCGCGCCCAGCAGTTCAGCGTCCGCATGTTCGGCAAGGTGGCCTCGGCCGGCCTCGCCTGGTGGACCGGCGCCGAGAGCAGCTACTGGGGCCACAACGCCATCGTCCGGGTGAAGGCCTTCGCCGCCTGCTCGGGCCTGCCGGTGCTGCCGGGCAAGAAGCCCTTCGGCGGCCACATCCTCAGCCACGACGTGGTCGAGGCGGCCCTGCTTCGCCGCGGCGGCTGGGCCGTGCATGTCACCCCGGTGCTCGACGGTTCGACCGAAGAGACCCCGCCCTCGATGATCGAGTTCATGAAGCGCGACCGTCGCTGGGCGCAGGGCAACCTGCAGCACCTCGGCCTGCTGTTCGCGCCCGGCCTGCACCCGATCAGCCGCCTGCAGCTGTTCTTCGGCATGCTCTGCTACCTCGTTTCCCCGATCTGGCTGCTGTCGCTGGTCGTCGGCCTTGGCATCCAGGCCCAGATCACCCTGACCATGCCCGAGTACTGGCGCCTGCTGGCCCCGGTGAAGTACGACCCCATCATCTGGGCCTCGCTGCTGACCGTGCTGATGCTGATCGGCCCCAAGATCCTCGGCCTGGCCCTGACGCTCAGCCGTCCGGAAGAGAGCGCCAAGTTCGGCGGTCGCCTCGCCATTCTGAAGAGCGCCGCCTTCGAGACCGCCTACTCGGCCGTCATGGCCCCGGTGATGATGGTCGGCCACAGCCGCATCGTCTTCGAGGTGCTGATGGGCCGCGATGCCGGCTGGTCGACCCAGACCCGCGACGGCGAGACCCTCACCTACAAGGACGCCTTCCGCGCCCACCGCTGGGAGATCAACACCGGCCTGCTGTTCGCCAGCATGCTGCTGCTGGCCCCCAACCTGACCATCTGGTTCGCCCCCATCATCCTGCCCCTGATCGCCTCGCCGTTCATCGCCGTTGCGACCAGCCGCAAGGATCTCGGCGCCTGGGCCGGCCGTCTCGGCCTGCTGGTCACGCCGGAAGAGGTCACCGAACGCAGCGAAGCGCTCGGCGCCCAGATCCACCAGCTGTTCCCGACGGTGTCGGACCGCCACGCGACGGTGATGAGCCTGGACCTGCCGGAATCTTCGGTCTTCTGGCCGAACCTGATCGCTACGCAACGCCGCGCGATGCCGGCCTCGGCGACGGTGCACTAGGCTTTCGAAGAACGCCCTGCGGGCCCTTCTCCCCTTGGGGGAGAAGGTGTCGGCGCAGCCGACGGATGAGGGGTCGCACCGGCCCATCCGACCCTGCGGCCACCTCATCCGGCCAAGGTCAGTGCGACCCCTCATCCGACCCCTTCGGGGCCACCTTCTCCCCCAAGGGGAGAAGGAAGGCTAAGCCGCCTTGGCGAGCTTCTCTTTCTTCTTCTTCGCCTTCTTTTCGGCCTTCTCCGCCTTCTCGGCCTTGGTCTTCTTCACCCGCGCCTCGCCGGCGGCCAGCACTTCCAGCGCCTCCAGCAGAGCCTCGCGCTTGCCCTTCGGCAGCAGCGCCATCAGAGCCGCATCGGCGGCCAGGGTCTTGGGGCCGATGGCCTCCAGCGCCCCGCGCCCGGCATCGGTCAGCCGCACGGCATTGGCCCGCGCGTCCTGCGCCGAGCGTTCCCGGGCCAGCAGGCCCTTGTCGATCATCCGGGCGACCATGTCGGCCAGGGTGGAGCGATCGATGCCTGTGGAGGCCACGAGGTCCGCCTGGGCGGCGCCCTCCTTCTCGGCCACGGCGGCCAGCACGGCATGCTGGCGCTGCGTCACCGCGCCGGGACCGGCTTCGGCGGCATAGAGATCGAGAGCCCGCTGGGCGGCCCTGTGCAGCAGGTGGCCCACCGATGCGGCCGCCCGTTTGCCCGACTTGTCTTTCGCCATCATCCCCTCCGGTTCATCGACCGCCTGCGGAGCTTAATGGGTCACGGTGTAGGTTTGACGACAGATGAAATCGGCCGGTTACTCGATAACGGGCGGCGCGGACTTGGCGTCTTCCGGGTCGACCGGCGGGCCGCCCTGCGTCTCCGCCTCCTTCATGCCGCGCATGATCAGCGGGGCCTGGCTCAGCGAGAAGAGGATGGTCAGGCCAAGGATGCCGAACACCTTGAAGGTGGCCCAGACCTCTTCCGACAGGTTGCGCCAGACGATCTCGTTCAGCACCGCCACGGCCAGGAAGAACAGCCCATAGCGCAGGGTGAAGGTGCGCCAGACCGCGTCGGTCATCACCAGCTCCGACCCCATCAGCTGCTTGAGGAAGTTCTTCCGGGCAGCCAGCCCGCCCAGCAGGATGACGCCGAACAGGGTCATGGTGATGGTCGGCTTCAGCTTGAGGAAGATCGGGTCCTTGAAGAAGACCGTCAGGGTGCCGAACACCAGGGCCAGGACGCCGGAGATCAGCGGCATCGGCGCCAGTCGCTTTTCAACGATGAAGCCGACGACGATGGCGATGGCCGAGCCGGCCACCAGCCACCAGGCGGCGGCGACCAGGCTGTGGGTGGTCAGGTAGCCGATGAAGAAGGCCAGCAGGCCGCCGAAGTCGACGGCGGTGCGGATCCAGCCGTGGGACTTCTTCCTGGCCGGGGCCGGACCTGAAACGGGAGGCATGTCGCTCATGGGAATCCTTTAGCCGTCCAGCCCGACCAGGGACCGGGAAAACGCCCGGGCGTCGAAAGGTTGCAGATCGTCAATCCCCTCGCCGACCCCGATCAGCTTGATGGGACTGTCCGACGCCTGCGCCACCGGCACCAGCACCCCGCCGCGGGCGGTGCCGTCCAGCTTGGTCATGACGATGCCCGAGACGCCGATCTGGTTGCCGAACAGGTTCTCCTGGCTCAGCGCGTTGCGCCCGACCGTCGCATCGAGGACCAGCAGGGTCTCGTGCGGCGCGTCCGGATCGACCTTCTTCAGAACGCGGATGACCTTGAGCAGCTCGTCCATCAGGCCCTGCTTGTTCTGCAGCCGGCCGGCGGTGTCGATCAGGACCACGTCATAGCCGTCGGCCTTCGCCTTCTCGACTGCGTCGAAGGCGAGGCCCGCCGCGTCGGCGCCGGTCGGCCGGCTCATGAAGTCGGCCCCGGCCCGGGTGGCCCAGACCTGCAGCTGTTCGACGGCGGCGGCGCGGAAGGTGTCGCCGGCCACGATCAGCACCTTGGCGCCCTTGCCCGTCAGGTCGGCGGCGATCTTGCCCAGGGTCGTGGTCTTGCCTGAGCCGTTCACCCCGATGAACAGCACCACATAGGGCTTGGGGCCGGCCAGCGGATTGAACTCCCCTTGCCGGCTGACCAGCTCGCGGGTGACCAGGTCGGCGAGGGCTTCCTTGACCTCCTGGTCGGAGACCGACTTGCCGAACTTGGCGTCACTGAAGGCCTGGGTGATGCGGTCGGCGGCATGCGGGCCGAGATCGGCCTCGATCAGCATCTCCTCCAGCTCGTCCAGCTGCTGCTGGTCAAGGGGACGACGGAAGATTTCGGTGACCTGCTGGGTCATCGCCTGCGAGGAGCGGGAAAGCCCGCTGGTCAGGCGCTGGAACCAGCCTTGTTTCTGTTCAGCCATGGGCGGGGTTTAGCCTGCCTTGCCGCGCCACGAAAGCGGCGCGCTCAATGGCCCTTGGGCGGTTCGGGCGGGGAGCCCGGACGCGGCCCGGAACGTGGCCCCGGACGCGGCAAGGGAAGGGACAGCATGTCGGCGATCTCATCGTCGCTGTTGTTGTCGACGATGGCCTTCAGGGTGCGATCCTCCAGCGCCTCGGGGCCGTCCGGCCGACCGAGCAGCACGGCCAGTTTCAACGCCCATTTGCGCATCCGAAGATCGATGACCTCGCCCATCTCGCCAGCCTGCGCTCCGGCGGGCGGGCTTTCAAGCCGGCTTGCGGCGGCCTAGAGACGGAACATGCAGCCGACCCTGCCCAATCTCGATGTCGCCTTCCTGCTGTTCGACTACGCCGCCGTGCTGGTCTTCGGCGCGTCGGGCGCCCTGGCGGCCGCGCGCCGGGGGCACGACATCGTCACCTTCGCCTTCTTCGCGGCGATGACCGGGGTCGGCGGCGGCACCCTGCGCGACCTTCTGATCGGCGCGCCGGTCTTCTGGATCAACAGCCCCGGCTATCTGCTGACCAGCATCATAGCGGCGATCATCGTCTGGCTGGTCGGCCGAAGGACCTGGCGACTGAGCGCTCTGCTCTGGCTCGATGCCGTAGGGATGGCGGCCTATTGTATCGTCGGCGCGGCCAAGGCCCTGGCGCTGGGCGTGCATCCGGTGTCGGCGGTGGTCATGGGGATGATGACAGCCTGTTTCGGCGGGGTGCTGCGCGACGTGGTGGCCGGCGAGCCATCGATCCTGCTGCAGCGAGAAATCTATGTGACGGCGACGATCCTGGGGGCTGCGGTGTTCGTGGTGCTGGCCGTGCTCGGCGTGGATCGGATTCTGGCCGGCGGGATCGGCTTCGCCGCGGCCTTCGCGCTACGCGGGGCGGCGATCCGATGGAAGCTGGGACTGCCGGGCTTCCACGGACGGGAGCCGCCGCCTGAGCGCTGACCTCGCCACCAGGCGGAGTGTCCAAGCCTACCGGCGTGGATTGAGACAGGCGTCCCGGTGGCTGGCGAATTCCTCCGGCGTGCAGACGGGGAAGACCCGCGAGCTCAGCGGCGCGGCGGCAGGCTCCGGGGCGACGTTGGCCAGCCGGGCGCGCGCCGGGCCGGTGACCCAGCGCCAGGGATCGAAGGATGCGGTCATGGTGGGCGCCGTTTTCGTTGACTTGGCCATTATCAGGACGGGTCCAGGGCGGTTGACCGGGCCTCGGCGGCCAGGGCGGCAAGTTCTCGTTGACGCCAGGACCGGCCGAGCGCGGCGAAATTTTCGCGGTCGTCAATGAGGCTGAGAACACGGGACAACAGTTCCGACTGCTCGGCTTTCAGTCGGCAGTTTTCGGAATTCAGGAAGTCCATGATGCACCAACAACGGGCGCCAAGGCCGATATGTTCCGCGGAACGCGAATTTCTGGAAATAAAACCTGATGGATTAAAATATCCGAGCCGGGCGACCGCCATTTCGTCTTACTCGATACTGGCAGTAAGCCGCCAAGCAGAGATCGCACGACCTACGGAAATGAGGTCCAGCGATGCCGAAATCAGCCAATCAGGCCAGCGTCGCCATCGCCCGCACCCCGTCGTGGCCGGTAATCCTCATCATACGAAGCGACCCGGGCTCCGCTTCGCCGTCGAAGACAATCTCGGTGAAGTCCGGCGCCCGCGCCAGGCCCGGGCGTTCGACCAGGCCTTCCAGCACCTTGCCGACACGAGCCTCGAGGTGGCGCGCCAAGGCAGCCGCGCCGGCCTCGCGCAGGCGGGCGGCGCGGGCCTTGATGACCGGCCTCGGCACCGGCGGCATGCGGGCGGCCGGCGTGCCCGGGCGCGGGCTGTAGGGGAAGACGTGCAGGTAGGACAGGCCCGCCTCCTCGACCAGCCGGACGGTATTGTCGAACGCCGCCTCCGTCTCGGTCGGGAAGCCGGCGATCAGGTCGCAGCCGAAGGCCACGTCCGGCCGCCCGCATGCCGCCGGTGCCGAGGCCGGTCATCAAGGCCCGCGCCGCCCGCCTGCGCGAGGCCGGCGCGGCTGCCTTGGCG
>SDZP01000212.1 GCA_004144935.1 Caulobacteraceae bacterium
TGTGGTCCTGGAAGATGGCTCCTTCGGCCGCGCCGCCGTGCCCTCCGGCGCCTCCACCGGGGCCCATGAGGCGGTCGAGCTGCGCGACGGCGACAAGGCCCGCTACCTGGGCAAGGGCGTCGAGAAGGCGGTCGAGGCGGTCAACGGCGAGATCTTCGACGCCCTGTCCGGCCAGGAGGCCGGCGACCAGCGCCGCATCGACAACCTGCTGATCGGCCTCGACGGTACGCCCAACAAGGCCCGTCTGGGCGCCAATGCCATCCTCGGGGTCTCCCTGGCCACCGCCAAGGCCGCCGCCATCAGCGCCGACGTGCCGCTCTACAAGTACGTCGGCGGGGTCAGCGCCCGCGTCCTGCCGGTGCCGATGATGAACATCATCAACGGCGGCATGCATGCCGACAACCCGATCGACATCCAGGAATTCATGATCCTGCCGACCGGCGCGAAGTCCTTCCGCGAAGGCCTGCGCATGGGCGCCGAGATATTCCACGGCCTGAAGAAGGCCCTGAAGGACGCCGGCCACAACACCAACGTCGGCGACGAGGGCGGCTTCGCCCCCAACCTGGCCACCGCCGAAGAGGCCCTGGCCTTCATCATGAAGGCCGCCGAGGGCGCCGGCTACCGGGCGGGCGACGACTTCCTGCTGGGTCTGGACGTGGCCTCCACCGAGTTCTTCAGGAACGGCAAGTACGAGCTGGAAGGGGAGGGCAAGTCCTTCGACCCGGCCGGCATGGTCGGCTATCTCGAGGGTCTGGTCTCCAAGTTCCCGATCATCTCCATCGAGGACGGCTGCGCCGAGGACGATTTCGAGGGCTGGAAGCTGCTCACCGACGCGCTCGGCAAGAAGGTCCAGCTGGTCGGCGACGACCTGTTCGTCACCAACCCCGCCCGACTGTCGGTCGGCATCGACAAGGGGCTCGGCAACTCCATACTGGTCAAGGTCAACCAGATCGGCACCCTGTCGGAGACGCTGGACGCCGTCGATATGGCCCACCGCGCCGGCTACACCGCCGTCATGAGCCACCGCTCGGGCGAGACCGAGGACAGCACCATCGCCGACCTGGCCGTCGCCACCAACTGCGGGCAGATCAAGACCGGCTCCCTGGCCCGCTCTGACCGCACGGCCAAGTACAACCAGCTGCTGCGCATCGAGGAACAGCTGGACGACCAGGCCATCTACCTGGGCCGCTCGGCGATCAAGCAGCGCTAGGCCGCATCGGCACTTCTCCGGCTTTCCAAATCCGCTCCTCCCGGCGACCCGAAGGGCGGGGCGTAGCGTCAATGCCGGGATGAGCGAGAGAGAGTGGGAAATATCGAGGGCTTGCTTCGCCCTACAGCATCGCCTCGACCGTCGGATCGCTGCCCGGCTCCAGGCTATCGCCCATCCATAGCCGGTGCAGGCGGCTACCGAGGATGTCACCGGGGCCCTCGACAAAATGCGGGCGGCCGAACTCGGCCATCACGGCCGACTGCCGGGCAAGGGCGCGGCGGTCCTGGGCCACGACCGGGCGCAGGAAGGTGCGGATGGCGGCTTCCTTCAGCCAGGCGGGGGTGACGCCCTTGCGGGTGGTGAAGCAGGCGAAGGGGGTGAAGCTGTCGTCGGTGGCGGGGGTGAAGAAGGCGGTGACGCAGAGGGTCAGGCCCTGCTTGCCGTCCCAGCGGGCCTGGACGATGGTCGGCGGATAATAGCGGGTGCCGCTGCGGGTGCGGTCGCGCTCCAGGAAGCGGGACATCAGGCCGAGGTCGGGCTTGGTCTGCTCGATGACCATCTCGATGCCGTCAGCGAAGCTGTTGACCTTCAGGTTGACCGGCAGGCGCCGGTCGCTGCGGCGGATGAAGCCGTCGTGCAGGTGGTTGGTGTGGAACGGGTCGAGGACGTTCTCGATGGCGTCGTAGGCGCGGCCCTTCCAGGTCCCCTGCCGCCACCAGAAATGGTCGAGGCCCGGATCGCCGAGGTCGGGCGGCAGCGGGGGCTCGGCAGGGCCGCCCGGCGACAGGCAGACGAAGATGCCGCCGTGCCGCTCGGCGACCCGCACCGGGGTGGCGGCCAGCCTGCCGGCGGCGGCGGGCAGGTCGCAGCCCGGGACTGCGACGCAGGCCCCGGAAGGATCGAACCGCCAGCCGTGATAGGGGCATTCGATGGCGCCGCCCTCGACCCGGCCCAGCGACAGCGGATAGTTGCGGTGCGGGCAGCGGTCGATCAGGGCGCCCAGGCCTTCGTCGCCGCGAAACAGCACCACCGACCGCCCGGCCACCACCACCCCCAGCCGGCCGCCGCGGCGGACCGCCGTCGACAGGGCGACCAGGTGCCAGGCGTTCTTCACGGCCGGCGGCAGGTCGGTCATGGCAGGGCCTCTCCGTTCCACTCGATGTCGACGGTGGTCGCCGCCGTGGTGCTGAGTCCCATCCTGACGCCGGCCCGCATGAAAGCCAGCCCATCGATCACGGCGCCGAGCATGGGCAGCCGATCGCCGGGCCGGCCGGCGACGTCGCGGCCCTTGCGCAGCTGTCGCCACCAGTCTCCGAGCCGCCCCCGGCGGAGCGCCATCGCCAGGCCGAAGGTCAGGAAGGCCGGCAGCAGGTGCTGGCCGTCGACGCCCGGCAGGGTCGGGGTCGGCGGTGTGGCCAGCATGGCTCGCGCCAGGCCGCCGTCGCCGACGAGCAGGTGCGCGCCGCTGGTCGCTCGGGGATTGCACTCGATCAGCCAGGGCCGGCCGGCGGCGTCGACGATCAGGTCGCAGGCGAACTGGCCGGTCAGGCCGCAGGCGGCGGCCAGCGCGCGAGCCTGCTCCAGGAGAGTGGCGGCGAGCGCCGGTTCGAGCGCGTCGAAGGTCAGGCTGGCGCCGCCCTCCAGCCGCCAGTCGCTGCCGTAGGCGGCGAAGGCGGTGACCACGCCGGCCTGGGCGACGGCGTAGAGGCTGACCTCGCGGCCGGCGACGCGGCGCTGGGCGATCCAGCCGGACAGGGGGGCGCGGGCATCCAGTTGCTCGGGGGAGGGGCCGACCACGGTGCCCTGGCCGAAGCGGCTGTAGCGGGCCTTGAACACCCAGTCCTGTGAGGCGGCGCGGAAGGGGGCGAGGTCGGCCGGCTGGTCGAGGCGATGGGTCTCCGGGACAGAGAGGCCGAGGCCCTGGCAGAGCTCGGCGAACAGGGCCTTGTCGTGCAGGGTGCGCAGCAATGCCATCGGAGGCTGGAACAGGCGATCGCTAGAGGGCAGGGCCGCCAGGTGGAACACCTCCTCGCAGGCCGGGACGACCAGAACGGGGTCCAGTTCGTTGATGAGCGCGGTCAGGCGGGTCCGGAAGCCGGCAGGGTCGCCGACCGGGGAGGGATAGTGGTGCACCCGCGTCACCGACCGTGACCAGCTCGACAGCCGCGCGGTCACGCAGTCGGCCATATGGACCTCGTAGCCGGCCCGGGCGAAATCGCGGGCGATGTCCAGCGCCGCCGCCGCGCGGGCTCCGGTGACCAGGACGCGCTCACTCATCGGCCAGCCCGAAGGCCAGGCTGCGAACCCGCTTGGGGATGGGCGGGTCCGGCGGAGTATCGTTGACCAGCACGGGGACCGGCAGGCCGAGTCGCTCGCCCAGTCGCGCCGCCAGGTCGTCCGGGCGGGTCCCGTGGCCGATGCGCAGTTCGACATGGTCCGGCGTGGCGATGGCCAGCCATTGGGCGGGCGGCGGCAGCAGGGCCTCGACGGCCTCGCTCAGCTGCGGCGGCGTCACCGTCCGCGCCGCGAAGCGCCAGATGTCGGTGACGCGGCCCATGACCGGCCGGATCACCCGGCCGGCGTAGCCGCAGCCGCAGCCGGCCGGGTCGAGCTCCAGATAGTCGTCGGTGCGGACCCGCACGATCGGCTGGCTGGTGCGGCGCAGGTCGGTGACCACCGGGCGGAACCCCGCCGTGCCGGTCACGGGCTCCAGCTCGATCTCCAGGCTGTGCTCGTTGAGGTGCAGGGCGCCGCGCGGGCAGGCGGCGGCGACGAAGCCTTCCGTCGCCTGGTAGATCGGATCGGGCCGCACGCCGAGCGCCCCGGCCACCCAGGCCCGCTCGGCTTCGCCCATCGGTTCGGCGCCGTAGAACAGGCGGCTGAGGGCGGGCAGGGCCAGCCGCCCCGCCGCCACCTCGCCCGCCATCCAGACCAGCCGCGAGGCCGGCGCGATCAGCACGGTCGGGGAGAAGGCGGCCAGCCGGGCGGCGGCCTCGTCCGGGCGCAGGTCGAGCGGCAGGTGCAGGAAGGGTCGGCGCCGGCTGCCGCTGTCGCTGTAGAGACGGCTGTTGGCCCGCAGCATCAGGGCCAGCCGCATGGGCCTGACCAGCGCCCCGAGCGGCAGGACGCGCGCCAGGATCTGGCCGATGTAGTCGGCCCGCTCGGCGGCGCCGGCCAGGAAGACGCCGCGCGAACCGCTGCTGCCCGTCGAATAGCCGGCGACGACGCCCGGCCTTACCTCGCCAGGCCCGCCGGTCTCGGCGTCGCGCGCGGCGGCGTGGATTTCGGCATGGCTGCAGCCCAGGCTGTTCCATTGCCCGTAGTCGGCGCGCAGGGCGGCGACCTCGGTGATCGGGACGGCGCTCAACGGTCCGTCGGCGAAAGCCGCCAGCGCGGGGGTGCGCCCAAGGGCGGGCCGCAGCGCCGTCCACAGCCTCTCGCGCCGCCGGGCCAGGCCAGCGGCCGACTGGGTCATGGTCAGCCGGGTGGTCAGCCAGGAGGCGGCGATGGCCTTAGGCGACATCGTCTTGCCGGTAGGCGACGGCGCTGACGGCGCAGTGGGAGGGCAGGATGGCGAGGTCGGCGTTGCGCGCCTGGGCCTGATGCAGCGCCAGCAGGGTCTGGCGATAGACCCCCGTGTCGCCGAGCAGGGCGGTGGTGATGCGGGGCGGCGGCCGGCACTGGGCGATGGCCTTGCCTGACCAGACGGCGTCGGCGGCCAGCAGGACGTAGCGGTCCTTCTGATCCCGGAACGCCAGGCCCCAGTGACCCTTGCAGTGGCCGGGCAGTTCGACGGCGAGCAGCGAGCCGTCGCCAAGGATGTCGCGCCCTTCGCTGAAGGGGGCGAAGGCGCCGGGCAGGGGAACAGCCGGCGCATCCTCGAAGAACCGGGCCCGGCTCTCGGTGTCCGGCGGCGCCAGGGCGCCGAGCAGTCCCTGGGTCACCCGGCGCAGGCGGCTGCCCTGCCGAAGGTTCTCCAGCCCGGCCCGCGCGCAATGGATCGGCGCGTCCGGCATCTGGTGCAGCCCGGCGACGTGGTCGCCGTGGAAGTGGGAGAGGATCACCCCGGTGATGTCGGCTGCAGAGACGCCGTTGGCCGCCAGCCAGGCCGACCAGTCCTCGCCGCCAGCGAAGTCCACCGGCGTGGCGATGCGGTACAGTCGCTCGGGCCAGGGCCGGGTGGCCGTCAGGAAGGCCGGGTCGTAGCCGGTGTCGAACAGCAGCACGCCGGCGTCGGGGTGGCGGATGACCCCGACCATGGCCGGGAAGTCGGCGGGGCAGAGCGAACCGCCGCTCAGCGTCATGATCTCCGGATGCCGCGTCAGGCCGCGGGCGATCCAGTCGAAGCCGACCCGTTTCATGCCCGGCCTCCCGTGGCCGCGGTGAGCAGGGCGGCCAGACCGTCGTATCGGGGGCGGTAGCCGATCAGGTCGGCGGTCTCCTCCAGGTCGAAGGTCTGGCTGTAGGCCAGGGTGGCGAGGCTGTAGCGGGTCAGGCGCGGCTCCGTCTTGCGGCCGGTCAGGCGGGCGAGAGTTTCGAGGACGCCGGCCAGTCCATGGCCGACGCCCACCGGCAGGTCGATCAGCCGGGGGTTCCGGCCCAGCGCGACGGCCAGGGCGGCGGCGACCTCGCGCACCGGCCTGGGTCGGCCGCCGGAGACGTTGACCGCCTGGCCGGCGACCCGGTCGATCCGGGCTTCGGCCATCAGGACGGCGTCGGCGGCGTCGCGCACGTCGGTCAGCTCGATCAAAGCCTCGCCCCGCCGCAGCATCGGTATCCAGCGCCGCCCGGCCAGGTCCGCCAGCCGGGGCAGCAGCACCTGGTCGTCCGGCCCGACGATGGCGCGCGGGCGGATCGCGGTCGTCGCCAAGGTCAGGCTGTTGGCGGCCAGCACCAGGGTCTCGGCCGCCAGCTTGGTGCGGGCGTAGGCGTTGAGCGGCGGACGGGCCGGGGCGTCGCAGGCCCGGATGCCGATGCGGTCGCGGAACGAGGCGAAGATAGAAGGCGAGGAGATGAAGACGAACCGGTCGCAGCCCTCGGCGCGCGCTGC
>SDZP01000213.1 GCA_004144935.1 Caulobacteraceae bacterium
GTGCAGGCCGATGACGCTTTCCGGCCGGCTGGTGGCGGCGGCGATCTCGTCGACGTTTAGGTAGCTGGTGTTGGTGGCCAGGATGGCGCCCGGCTTGGCGATCTTGTCCAGCTTGCCGAAGATGTCCTTCTTGATGTCCATGTTCTCGAACACGGCCTCGATGATCAGGTCGCAGTCGGCCAGGTCGGACAGCTCCAGCGAGCCGGTCAGGGCCCCCATGCGCTTTTCGACGTCGTCCTGGGTCAGGCGGCCCTTCTTGGCGGTGTTCTCGTAGTTCTTGCGGATGACGCCGAGGCCGCGGTCGAGGGCCTCCTGCTTCATCTCGACGATCTTCACCGGGATGCCGGCGTTGAGGAAGTTCATCGAGATGCCGCCGCCCATGGTGCCGGCCCCGATGACGCCGACGCTCTTGATCGGCAGCAGTTCGACATCGTCGCCGACGTCCGGGATCTTGTTGGCGGCGCGCTCGGCGAAGAAGACGTAGCGCTGGGCGGCCGACTGAGGGCCGGTCATCAGCTCGACGAACAGCTTGCGCTCGACGGCCAGGCCCTCCTCGAAGGGCAGGTTCACCGCCGCCTCGATGCACTGGATGTTCGATTCGGGGGCCTTGAAACCGCGGAACTTGCGGGCGTTGGCCTTGCGGAAGTCGGCGAACACCTGCGGGTCGGCCTTGACCTCGCGATCGCGCACCTTCTTCAGCGGCCAGTTCTCGGCCACGACCTTCTTCGCAAAGGCGATGGCGCCCTCGCGCAGCTTGCCTTCCTCCACCATCTCGTCGACCAGGCCCATGGCGTTGGCGGCCTTGGCGGGCACGTGGGCCCCGCTGGTCATCATCTCCAGGGCCTTCTCGGCGCCGACGATGCGCGGCAGGCGCTGGGTGCCGCCGGCGCCGGGCAGCAGGCCGAGGTTCACTTCCGGCAGGCCGACCTTGGCCGAGGGCACCGCCACCCGGTAATGGGCGGTCAGGGCCACTTCCAGCCCGCCGCCCAGCGCCGTGCCGTGGATCGCCGCGACCACGGCTTTCGGCGAATTTTCCATGATGTTCTGCACGTCGAACAGGCTGGCGCCCTTGGCCGCGCCGCCGAACTCGCTGATGTCAGCGCCGGCGATGAAGGTGCGGCCGTCACAGATCAGGACGATGGATTTCACCGAGTCGTCGGCGATGGCGGCCTTGAAGCCTTCATAGAGGCCGTCGCGCACGCCGGACGACAGCGCGTTCACCGGCGGGCTGTTGAGGGTGATGACGGCGACGTCGCCTTCATTGGTGAGGTCGGTGACGGAATTGATTGCGGCCATGGCGTTGCGCCCCTATCGTCGTTGAAACACTTGTTTGAGCGCAAACTGCCGAGCCGGACCGCCAGAGTCCAGCCTGTCCTAGAGGGAGCACGCCATGGACCTGGATTTCCTGCCCGAGCACGCCGAATTCCGTAAGGAAGTCCGCAGCTGGATCGAGGACAATTTTCCCAAAGCCATCCGCGACAAGCAGGCGACCGGCGAGCACCTCAACAAGGAAGAGATCCTGTCCTGGCACAAGATCCTCCACAAGAAGGGCTGGCTGACCCCGTCCTGGCCGACGCAATACGGCGGCACCGGCTGGGACGCCGTGCGCAAGTACATCTTCAGTGAGGAACTGGCCCGCGCCAACACCACGGGGCCGTCCTTCGGCCTCGGGATGATCGGGCCGGTGCTCTACACCTTCGGCTCCGACGACCAGAAGGAGAACCTGCTGAAGCCGACGCTGGCCGGCGACATCTGGTGGTGCCAGGGCTACAGTGAGCCGGGCGCCGGCTCCGACCTGGCCGGCCTCTCCACCAAGGCCGAGCGCTTCACCGGCGAGGACGGCAAGGAATACTACAAGGTCAACGGCCAGAAGACCTGGACCACGCAAGGCCACTTCGCTGACTGGGGCTTCTTCCTGGTCCGCACCGACTTCAACGCCAAGAAGCAGGAGGGCATCACCTTCCTGCTGATCGACATGAAGACCCCCGGCATCACCGTGCGTCCGATCATCACCATCGACGGCGGCCACGAGGTCAACGACACCTTCCTGCAGGACGTCATCGTGCCGGTGGAGAATCGCATCGGCGAGGAGAACAAGGGCTGGACGGTCGCCAAATACCTGCTGGGCCATGAGCGCACCGGCATCGCCGGCGTGGCGCGGTCCAAGCGCGGCATCGAGCGGCTGCGCGAGGTGGCCGGCGGCCAGCTGGCCGACGACGGCAAGCCGCTGATCAACGACCCCGACTTCCGCCGCAAGATCGCCGAGCTGGAGGTCGACCTGCAGGCCCTGGAATACACCGAGCTGCGCACGCTTGCCGGCGAGAGCAGCGGCAAGGGCCCCGGCCCGGAAGCGTCGCTCCTGAAGGTCAAGGGCACCGAGGTCGGCCAGCGGCTGACCGAACTGACGCTGGAGGCCGCCGACCACTACGGCGCCCCCTATTTCCGCGGCTTCCCGAAGGAGGGCGGTAACGCCCTGCCGATCGGTCCCGACTTCGCCTTCAAGGCCGGGCCCGCCTATTTCAACATGCGCAAGACCTCGATCTTCGGCGGCTCCAACGAGATCCAGCGCAACATCATGGCCAAGGCGGTGCTGGGCCTCTGACGGGCCCATACCCGGCGTTCGGTAAACCCGGAGGGGTTTGGCGAATCTCGACACGACGAGGTTGACTCGACTGGCATTGCGGGAAGCTTGTGCCACTCTCCACCTATGGGGGAGCGTAACCAAGATTCACGGACCGGGTTCGAGTCGCTGACTCCGCGCGAGAAGGAGTGCCTGCGGCTCGTCGCGCGTCATCACCAGTCCAAGGAAATCGCCCGCCTCCTGGCGATTTCCAAGAGCACCGTCGACAAGCATCTCGACAGCGCCCGGGTGCGCATCGGCGCCCCCGACCGCCGCGCCGCCGCCAAGGCCCTGCTGGCCTATGAAGCCGCGACAGGCGGCGGCGTGGAGGTGGGTATCGAATACCCACCCCATCCAACACCCATACCCCTGAGGCCCGCCGACCGGTCAGTTGAACCCCAGTTCGACACCGACACGGGGGCTTCCAGTGACCACATCCGCCACACAGACCGAGAGCGGGCAACCGATCTCCAGCCCGGTGTTCCTGGTCAGCTGGGCGTCCCTGGAATCGGGCTGGAGCCTGTTGTCCAGCCCGGACCGGGCGTCGGATATCCCGACCATGGTCTCGGCCCTGCGGCGGCTTCAGCCGACGCTGTCGCCGGACAAGCTGCTGGTGCAGATCCTCAGCGCCACAGCCTGGCTGACTTCGGACGCGACCTCCTTGGCGGAATCCGGGGAGGCGTCCATGACCTGACGCCGCTGCATCTGCTGACGCTGGTCGCCCTGATCGCGATCGTCGGCAGCCTCCTGCTGGGGGGCGTTCTGATGGGGGCCCATGAGGTCGCCCTGCTCGTCCAGCGAATCGTCGACGGGGTCGTGCCGCCCCGCGGCTGAGACCCGAACCGCACCCGAAAATTCATTCGATCACCTCGCGCCGGGAGCCTGCCTCTCCGCGCGACCGGAGACTCACGCCATGAAGACCAAGATCGTCGCCCTGAAAGTCGCCGACCAGCTGTTCGCCGCCGAACTGGCCATCGACCGCGCCCTCAGCGAAACCGCCCGTCTGACCAGCATGCTCAGCGACGCCCGCGTCGAGGCCGGTCTGTCGGCCGTCGTCGGCCAGTCGGTCATGGACCGCACCTGCGCCTCCATCGTCATGCTGGCCAACGGCCGCCGCGAACTGGTCGAGGCCCACGGCGCCCTGACCATCGTCAAGGACCAGATCGGCCTGCGCACCGTCTCCATCGGCGGCATGGTCAAGCCGGAAGAGAACGGCCCGCCACCCGCCGGCCAGCTGGCCGGCCAGATGTCGGGCGACCTCACCGAGCGCCGCGCCGCCCGCCTGCGTCGCGTGGTCTGATCCCTCTCGAGCCCGGCCGCTTGCGCGCGGCCGGGTTTCACCGACACTGGCGGGGATTCGACAGCTTCGGACCCCCGCCATGTGGCCCACGACCCTCGCCCTGCTCGGTATGGCCATCATGGCGGCGGTCTGTCTCTTCGCCCTCATCAAGGGCGACAGGCCGGCCAGGATCGCCGGCGGCGTCATCGCCCTGGCCTGGATCGGCTCCTGGCTGCTGCAGGACCGGGTCCACATCCTCAATACCCAGTGGGCGGTGGCCTGGCTCGACGTCGTGCTCCTGCTGGTCTTCTTCGGCATGGCCCTGCGATGGCGGCGCGGCTGGCTGATCATCGCCTGCGCCACCCAGCTGCTGACCGCCGCCACCCACTTCACGGCCCTGCTCGATCCACGGCTTTTCGCCATGGCGGTGATCACCGCCTACTATGTCTGGAGCTACGCCACCCTCGGCGCCCTGGTCTGGGGAACGCACAAGGCCGCGGCACGGCAACAAAGCTGAAACCTGCGGCGACTAAGCGACTTGAAATATTCGTTTCAGTCGTGTTGGAGAGTGGCCATGCCCCCTGATGGTCCCGCCGAAGTTGATCTGCATGTTGGCCGCCGCATTCGCCAGCGGCGCAAGGCGTTGGGCGTCACCCAGGAACACCTCGCCGACAGCCTCGGCCTGACCTTCCAGCAGGTGCAGAAGTACGAGCGCGGGGCCAATCGCGTCTCGGCCTCCAAGCTCTACCAGATCGCCGCCACCCTGCAGACGCCGGTGGCCTACTTCTTCGACGGCCTCAGCGATCCGCAGGACCAGGCCGCCGCCGGCGAGACCGGCTTCGACCGGGCGATCAACGAATTCCTGATGAGCCCCGAAGGCCTGGAAATCGCCTCCCTGTTCGTCCGCATCGACAAGCCCGGCCTGCGCCGCCAGATGGTCCACCTGATGCGAGCCCTGGTCGAGGAGTAGGGAAACACACTTCCTTCTCCCCTTGCGGGAGAAGGTGGCCCCGGAGGGGTCGGATGAGGGGTCGCACCGGCTTCCGACACGATCCGACCCCACCGCCGTACGTCCTGAAATCTGGTGCGACCCCTCATCCGTCGGCTTCGCCGACACCTTCTCCCGCAGGGGGAGAAGGGACCTCTCGCGGCGGCTGCTGCGCCCCCGGCCCTCTGTTCCAGCCATGAGGAGTCCGGCGCGGACGGTGAGGATGAATACTTCCCACCACGGCGCTTAACCCCCTAAGCTGCCGCCAACGCCGGCCACATCGAGCCGGGGACGGGAGGCCCGGTGACTGTGACGACCCGAAGCTGGGTGCTGGCACGCCATGTGCGCGGCGCCCCGTCGCCCGACGACTTCCGCCTCGAAACCCTTGAGCTGCCGGACCTCGCCGACGGCCAGTTCCGCGCCCGCACCATCCTGGCCTCGGTCGACCCGGGCATGCGCTCGCGCCTGTCGGGCGGCGACAGTTATGCCGGGGCGATGAAGCTGGGCGAAGGCATCGACGGCTTCGCGGTCGCGCAGGTCGAGGACAGCAGGAACCCCGCCTTTGCGCCCGGCGACCTCATCGCCGCCGGCGGCGGATGGCGCGAGCATATCGTCTCCGACGGCCGCGGCGTCATCCAGAAGATCCCCGCCGAATGGAAGCCCAGGGGCGTGCCGCTCGGGGCCTGGATCGGCGTGCTGGGCGTCCCGGGCATGACCGCCTGGTTCGGGCTTCACCGCCTCGGCCAGGCGAAAGAGGGCGAGACCCTGCTGGTCACCTCGGCCGCCGGCCCGGTGGGCGCCACCGCCGGCCAGATCGGCAGGAAGCTCGGCCTGCGCGTCGTCGGCGTCGCCGGGGGGCCGAAGAAATGCGCCTGGCTGAAGGACGAGGCCGGCTTCGACGCGGTCATCGACTACAAGGCCGTCCCCGACCTGGCCGCCGCCATCGCCGCCGCCTGTCCCAAGGGCGTCGACATCCTGTTCGACAATGTCGGCAACGAGAGCATCGACCGCGTCCTGCCGATGATGCGGCTGCGCGGCCGCGTCGTCGTCTCCGGCCAGGTCGCCGACTACAATGTCGAGGCCGCCGATCGGGTGGGGATCAGGAACACAAGCGTCTTCATCACCCACCGGGTGCGCATGGAAGGGCTGGTGGTTTTCGACGACCTGCGCGGCTTCCCCGAAGCCCAGGCAACCCTGGCCGGCTGGATCGCCGACGGCTCGCTGAAGATCGCCATCGAGGAAACGGACGGCCTTGAAACCCTGCCGGAAGCCTTCTGCGGCCTGTTCCGGGGCGAGAATTTCGGCCGCCGCCTAGCCCGTTTGAGCCCGGATCCCGCATGACCCACCAGCTTCTCCAGGGCTACACACG
>SDZP01000214.1 GCA_004144935.1 Caulobacteraceae bacterium
CCGTCAAAGTCCTCGTCCCCACTGGCGCCCAGGGCGCCAGTGGGGACGAGGACTTTGACGGGGGTGGGCATCGACAACTCCAGTTCACTCATCTCGTCCCTCCCCTTCATGGGGAGGGTAGTCCGAAGGACCGGGTGGGGAGGTCGGATGCAGCGCGCCCTGTCATCCCAGTCCCCCACTCTGGCGGCTTCGCCGCCTTTCCCTCCCCAAAAAGGGGAGGGAGGGCCGCGCCTGACCTTGCGTTCAAAACGACGCCGTCAGCGTCAGGCCGACCTGCCGGGGCGGGCCGTACTGGACGAAGAAGCCGCCGCCGGTCTCGACCTGGTGGGTGCGGTATTCGACGTCGCCGAGATTCCGGCCCCAGAGCTGCAGGCTGTATTTGTCGTTAAAGTGCCAGGTGGCGCTGGCGTCCCAGAGGGTGCGGGGCTTGCGGTATTCGACGAGGTCGTTGGCGTTGTCGTCGAACACCTCGCTCTCGTAGTTGGCCGAGGCGGCGAGCTTGACCCAGCCCCAGGCGAATTCGGACGTCGTGTAGCTGACGTCCAGGCTGACGGCGTGCTCCGGCGTGCGGCTCAGCCGGTTGCCCGAGAGGTCGGCCAGCACCGGCGTGCCGTCGATGAGGATGGCCGAGGTCTGGGTCAGACGGTCGAAGGTGGCGTCGAGGTAGGTGTAGCTGAGGCCGGCCTCCCAGTGGTCGTCGGGCACCAGCCGGAACTCGGCCTCCAGACCGGCGATGGTGGCATCGCCGGTGTCGACGACGATGGAGGCCCCGCCTGGCCCGGCGCTGGCGTCCGGCACCGACTGGATGGTCTGCAGGTTGGTGTACTCGGCATAGAAGACCGAGGCGTTGGCCCGGACGCGGCGGTTCCACCAGTCGGTCTTCAGGCCGGCCTCGTAGTTGATCACCTCTTCCGGATCGGTCGGGATGCGGGCGGTGGCGACGTTCGGCTGTTCCTGGAAGGCGCCGGACTTGAAGCCGGTGGCGACGCTGGCGAAGGCGAAGACGTTGTCGTTGAATCGCCAGTCGCCGCCGACCCGCCAGGTGACGATCTGTTCGCTGCTGACCCCCGGATTGCCCTTGGTCGTGAAGTTCACCACCGGCGCCGCCTGCGGCCCGGTCAGGCGGGTGATCTCGTATTCCTTCTCCTCGTCGGTGTAGCGCAGGCCGGCGAAGAGGTTCAGGCCGAAGTCGAAGCCGTATTCCAGCTCGCCAAAGGCGGCGACGCTTTTGGTGACGTTCTCGCCGATGAAGCGGTTCTCGGAGAGGTCGACAGCGGCGGTCTCGGTCTCGCGTTCGCGGCGCACCTCGTCCTTCAGGTAGAAGAGGCCGGCGGTCCAGCTGAGCGGACCCTCGCCCTTCGAGGCCAGCCGCCATTCGGTCGAGTAGCTGTCGGCGGTTTCCTTGGCGAGCACCTGCAGGCCGGTGACCGGACCAAGGCCGGCGGCGGCGTTGCCGGCCGGGTCCGTGCCGTCGAGGTCTTCGGAGCTGTCGTAGTCGAGGGTGCGCCAGCTGGCGATGCCGGTCAGGCTGGCCCAGCCGAGCACGTCGGTGTTGTACTCGACCTTCAGCCCGCCGGTATCGCGCAGGATGAAGCCCGGGCGGTCGGGATTGGCCCGGCGCGGCTTGTCGATGTCCCTGTCGCCGAACGGGCGCAGGTTGTAGCGGGCGCCGCCGGCCAGGTCGTCGCTGACCGCGTCGGCGGTGAACAGCAGGCTGCTGTCCTCGCCGAGCTCGATCAGCAGGTGGGCCCGGCCGCTCCAGCGGTTGTCGTCGTCCAGGCCCTCGCCGGTGTTGGTGTTCTTGCGGAAGCCCTCGTTGTACTGGCGTCCGATCGAGCCCCGGAAGGCGACGCCTTCGACGACGGGCACGTTGAGCATCAGGTTGGCGTTGAACTGGTCGAACTGCGCCAGGGTGACGGCGGCGCGGCCGAAGAACTCATGGGTCGGGCGGGCGGTGACGAAGTTGACGGCGCCGCCGACCACGTTCTTGCCCCACAGGGTGCCCTGCGGCCCTTTCAGCACCTCGACCCGCTCCAGGTCGAAGGTGTCGACGGCCAGCATGGCGCCGCGCCCCAGATAGACGCCATCGAGGAAGGCCACCGAGCTGGGGTCGCCGCCGGCACTCTGGTTGCTGCTGCCGATGCCGCGAAAGAACGGGCGCGGGGCGGCGCGGGGGAAGGCGTCGATGGTCACGCCCGGGGTGGCGTCGGCCAGCTTCTGGAAGTCGGTGATGCCCTGTTCCTGAAGCTGCTCGCCGCTGAAGGCGGTGACGGTGACCGGGGTGTCCTGCAACGACTCGGCCTTCTTGCGGGCGGTGATGATGACCTCCTCGACGGCGCTGGCCTCGGCCTCCTGGGCGAACGCCGGAGCGGTCAGGGCGACGCCGGTCAGGGCCGTGGCGGCGCACAGCAGGGTGCGCAGGGTCGTTGCTGGGGTCATGTCTATCCTCCTCCCGATGCCGCGGCGCTGATCGCCGTCTGGTCTCGTTGGCGGGAGGTGTGGCGCCGGCCCCGGCGAAATCGGTGACACCTTTTTTACATTCGGCGAAATTTTCGCCCGGACCGCGTCGCGCTATGGTCAAATCCTAGCTTGAGGAAATGCGCCTGGACGCCGGCATGCACGGAATAACCAGCAAAGAGAACTGGATCGCCGAACTGCCGCCCGCCGTGGCTTCGGCGATTCACGCCCGCATGACGACCATCGCGGTCGCCGCCGGCGAACCGGTGAAGGAGGCCGGCGAGGCCCCCAGCCGGATCCATCAGCTGGAGAGCGGCTTTGTGAAGCTGGTCGGGCTGCTGGAGGATGGGCGCCAATCGATCATCACCATCTATTCGCCCGGCAACTGCTTTTCCGAGACGGCGGTGATCGCCCGCCGGCCCTACCACCACTCGACCCTGGCCCTGACCGACGCCCGGGTGCGGGTGCTGGGGGCGGAGGACTTCTGGGACCTCTACCGGACGCATCCGGAAATTCCCGAGACCCTCTGCCGCAAGTTTGCCGGCTCGATCTCGCGCCAGATGGCCAGCCGCGACATGCGGGCCAACCATCGCCTCGGTAAACGCATCGCCCTGCTGTTCGAGAGCCTGGCGGAGCGCTGCGCCGAGGACCGGGTCGGCCAGAGCTGCACCATCACCGTGCCGATCACCCAGAGCGACATCGGCGACCATTTCGACGTCACCCGCCAGAGCGTGCAGCGGGAGATCACCGCCTTGAAGACCGCCGGCATCCTCGACAAGCACATGGGCCGCTGGATCATCCGCGATCTGGGCAAACTCGCCCGGGTCGCCTAGGCCCGCCGGAAGCGCAGGGGCTTGCCCTCCCGCAGCACCAGGCCCTTGGCCTCGAGGTCGAGCTGCACGCACTTGATCCACCAGCCGGCCGTGGCCCCGCCGGGGAACAGGTCCTCAGGCAGGGCCGGCAGGATGGCAGCCTTCAGGGCCGCGGCGTCGAGGCCGGGCGCGGCGGGGGGCAGGGCCGCCCACATGGCCGCCTTCATGGCCCCGTACTTGGCCGCGTCGACCCGGTAGGTCTTGCCCGGCTGGAGGACGTTCTCGACCTCGACCTTGTCGGCCATTCAGCCGGCCGTCTCGATCTGGTGGTGGGCGCCGGCGGCGGCTGCTTCCATGTCCATCCAGTTGAACTCCCAGACATGGCCGTCCAGGTCGCAGACGCTGTCGCCGTACATGAAGCCGTAGTCCTGGGCCGGCATCCACTCGGTCCCGCCGGCGGCCAAGGCCTTGCGCTTCATGGCCTCGACCTCGGCCCGGCTCTCGCAGGACAGGCAGGTCAGGACCTCCTTGTTCGTCGAATTGTCGGCGATGTCGCCCTTCAGGAAGTCCTTGAAGCGTTTGTGCTCCAGCAGCATGGCGAAGATGTTGTCGGCGATCACGACGCAGGCCGTGTCCTCGCTGCAGAACTGTTCGTTGATCGAGAAGCCGAGGGCCTCGAAGAAGGCTCTCGAGGCCTTCACGTCCTTCACGGGCAGGTTGACGAAGATCATGCGCATGGGTCGCTTCCTCTCGGCTGTGTCGATCCTAGGACGGCGGGCGGCGGGGAGTCCCGACAGTCGGTGTGTAATCTTTCGTCATCCGGCCGCCGAGGCCACCAGCCGGGCATAGAAGGTCGTCATCCGGGCCAGGTTCTCGAGACTCATGTGCTCGTTGGTGCCGTGGATCATGCCGAAGGTGTCGAGGTTCGCCAGGATCGGCTGGTAGCGGTAGATGTCCCTGGCGATGGGGGTCATGTAGCGGCTGTCGGTGCCGGCCGCGACCAGGCCCGGCGCGACGGGCAGCCTGCCGCCGTCCGAGGCCAGGGCGGCGATGACCTTCCACCCTTCCGAAGATGTCGAACTGACCGGCGAGGGATTGATCGCGGCGCCGGCCCACTTCAGCTGCACGTTCAGGCCGTTGGTGGCCGTCCTGGCGGCGGCCATGACGTCGTCTGTCGTCTGGCCGGGGGCGATACGGTAGTTGATCCAGGCGGCGGCGTCCTGGGGAAGGACGTTCTCCTTGGGGCTGCCTTTCAGCATGGTCGGGGCGATGGTGGTGTGCAGCAGGGCGGCGCCGGCCGGGGTGGCGGCGACCTTGTCCTTCAGCATGGGCCCGAACAGCCATTGGTTGGCGATGGCCATGCGGGTGACGAAGGAGCCCTGCGCCGACAGGGTCGAGATCATCTGGGCGCCGGGGCCGTCGAGGCGCAGGGGGAACTGTTTGTCGGTGATGGCGGTGATGGCTTTGGCCAGGGTGCCGACGCCGGTGTCCTTCGGCGGGGCCGAGCTGTGGCCGCCCTTGGCCGGGGCGGTGACGATCAGGGTGGCGTAACCTTTTTCGGCGATGCCGATGACGGCGGCCGGCTTGCCGGTGATGGGGTGGTCGTTGATCGCCGCCGAGCCCTCGTCCAGCACCCATTCTGCCTGTGCGCCCCGGCTCTTCAGCAGGGCGGCGGCGGCTTGCGCGCCCGTGCCGCCGGCTTCCTCGTCCTGGCCGCTGACGACGATGACCGTGCGCTTCGGCTTGAAGCCGGCCTTGGCGAGGGCCTCGACGCCCTCGAACAGGGCGACCAGGCTGCCCTTGTCGTCGATGGAGCCCCGGCCCCAGACGGCGCCCTCGGCGATCTCGCCGCCGAAGGGATCGTGCTTCCAGTCCTTCTCCGTGCCGGGGGTGATCGGCACGACGTCCTGGTGGGCCATCAGGACGATGGGCTTGAGGGCCGGGTCGCTGCCGGTCCAAGTGTAGACCAGCGCCTTGTTCGGCAGGATCTCGCGGGTCATGGCGGCATGGGCGGCGGGGTAGGTGGCAGCCAGCCAGGCGTGGAGGCGGTCCCACTCGGCCCACTGGTTGTCGGCCTTGTTCTGGTTGGAGACGGTGCGGATCTGCACCGCCTGCGACAGGTGCTGCGCGGCCAGGGCCTGGTCGATGGCCGGGGCGGGCGCCAGCCTGACGGTGCCGATGTCGACCGAGGCCGGCGGCTTGAAGGTCAGGGTGCGAAACACCACCACGGCGGCCAGCAGGGCGACAATGGCGACCGCGCCCAGCGCGATTTTCCCGATAAGCTTCATGACGCCCTCCCCGAGGCTTTGTTGGCGTCAGACTAGGCAGGGATGGGGACGGAGTCACGCGCGCCAGAACAGCCGAGGTGCGGGAAGGAATTTGCCTCGGGGCTCCCTTCTCCCCCTGGGGGAGAAGGGAACCGTGGGCCGACGCCAGTTTCCTTGCGCCTTTCGCCTATGCGACTCCCCTGCCACCGCTGAGGCGCCTTCTGACGAGTTCGCGAGAGCGGCCATCGCTCGCTTGACTCGCACCCTCCCCTCGCTCAGGAACGTCCCTGTCTCGCGGGAGACATCGGGATTCTTGGGTCCCGAGGCCGAAGGCGCAACCGCCCCGGAAACGCTCAGGCAAACGGACCGCGCGACACAAGGAACGCTGGAAAGAACCGCCGCAAGCGGTTCGCCGAAGGAGCAAGACAGACCCGGTCTGTTGAAATCTCTCAGGCGCAAGGGACAGCGGGGGCGACCATCCGACCGGCGATCCGCCGGGCGTGGACGCATCGACCCTCGAAGGCCCGACCATGACCGACCAAGCCGACCTCAAGAAAACCCCGCTCTACGATGTCCACGTCGCCGCCGGCGCGCGCATGGTGCCGTTCGCGGGGTATCTGATGCCGGTGCAGTACAGCGACGGGGTGCTCAAGGAGCACCTGTGGACCCGCGAACATGCCGGGCTGTTCGACGTCAGCCACATGGGCCAGGCGCGGCTGC
>SDZP01000647.1 GCA_004144935.1 Caulobacteraceae bacterium
GCCATGCTGTTCGAGGGCCAGCCGGAACGGCTGCTGGCGGCGGCGGCCCGGGGCTTCATCGCGGCGGGCAGGTTGGCCAGGCCGTCGAGGACGGTGGGCTTGCGGGCGCGCACCGCGCGCAGCTCGTCGATCCAGTCGATGCCGCGCCGGCTGTCGTGGGCGAAGTCGAGCAGCTCGACCAGGGTGCGAGCGGGCAGGGGCTGCACGAACTCCGCCGCCAGCAGCCGTTCCGGCTGGCCCTCGAACAGCATGGCCCGGGCGTGGGCGCGGGCCTGCCGGGCCCAGGCGGCGCTGTTGTCCCGCAGGTCGGACGCGGCCGCGGCGCCCAGGCCCAGGTTGCTGCAGACCGTGGCGTGGCCGAGCATGGCGACGGTGTAGAGGTCGTCGACGGCGGCGATCTCGGCCGTGGTGCGGCAGGCGGCCCATTGTTCGCGATAGTGGTGGGCCAGGGTGTTGAAGGCCTGCTTGGCCTGGATCAGCAGGCCCTGGCGGATCTGGTCGCCGGCCGCCTCGGCGTGGCGCAGGTTGTCGATGGCGTACTGCAGCTCGGCCCGCTGCAGGCCGGTCAGCCAGCCCTTGATGTCCTTGACGTCGCGCTCGATGGCCAGGAGCTTGTCGTCGACCTGCGACAGCCGGTGGCTGAGGTAGGCGAAGCCGGCGATCGAGGTGACCGTGCCCAGGCCCGAGAGGGCGACCGAGGCGGTCGACAGGTCCAGCACCGTGGCCAGCGTCTCCTGGATCTGTTTGACGTCGCGGCCGATGCTGATCAGCTGGCCCTGCTCGACCAGCTGCTGAAGCATGCCAAGGCCCGGGACTAGCTTGCCGAGCGCGGTCAGCGGCCCGGCCCCGACCAGATGGCCGACGATGCGGCCCAGATCGTCGCGCACCACCCCGCCCATCACCCGGTAGGCGCCGGTGGCCACCCCGGCCGCCAGCTTCAGCGGCACTTCGCGCGCCACCGTCAGCCCGAAATCCGCGAACATTCAAACGCCCCCCGCGCCGGCGTCTGACAGGCCGGCCGGCGATGTGTCGCACGCGGGCGCCGCTTTGAGAACCGGCGGCGGTCACTCCCCGATTTGCGGAATCCGCGTTCTGTTCACACCCCGTTTACAGCGCCCGCGTCCCCCAAGGTGTGTGTAGGCCCCAAGGTCTCACCTCCCACCGGTGAGTCCTTAGGCGCACCGGCCGTCCCCCACGGACCGGCGTCGCTGGGGGGAGTTGCATGTTTCACACGGCTGCACGACCGCGTCCGCGCGCACCCGGCCCCGCCGGCGCGCCCCCCGCCCCCGTTTCCAAC
>SDZP01000648.1 GCA_004144935.1 Caulobacteraceae bacterium
ATGTCGCCGGCCCGCGAGACCGCGGTCCCGGCCATGTCGCCGGCCAGGCTGCCGTGCAGGCGAAAGCCGTTGGTCCCGTCCAGCTGGGCGGCGGTCAGCACGGTCTGGAAATTGCCGTCCACGGCCGCGTTGCGGCCGAAGACGACATAGGCCGAACCGGACTGCCCCCCGTTGGTGTCGTTCCAGCCGGCCCCGACGATGAAGTCATCGACCCCGTCGCCGTTGACGTCGCCAAGGCTGGAGAGCACCCGGCCGGTGTAGTCGTTGGCCGCAGCCCCGTCGAAGCGGAAGCCGTTGGCGCCGTTCAGGCTGGTGATTTCGACCGTTGCGGCCTGGGCGCCGCCATGACCGAACAGCACATAGGCCGAGCCGGAGCTGGTCCCCGCGTTATCGGCGTAGTTGGCGCCGACGATGATGTCGGCGAAGCCGTCGCCGTTGATATCGCCGCCGCCCGATACCGACTTGCTGAACTGATCCCCGGCCGCCGCGCCGTTGATCCGGAAGCCGTTGGTTCCATCCAGGGCGCCGAGGTTCAACGTCGCCGGCAGGGGCGAGCCCGTCCCGAAGACCACGTAGGCCACACCGGTGGCGGCGCCGGCGGCCGTGTCGGTTCCGTTGGCGCTGATGATCAGGTCGGCGATGCCGTCGCCGTTGAAATCACCAGCGGCGCTGACCGAGTAGCCCGCGAAATTCCTGGCCTCGCCGGCCAGGAATATGCCGTTCGCGCCGTTGATCTCGGCAACCGTGATCACCGAAGGAAAACCGCTCATCGTCTCGCACCTTTACCTATGGCGCGCCGACGCACCCTCAATGTGAGGTCTTGCGCCGCTACGGCGGCCGGCGGCAGTGCAATAAATTTGAACGATCTCGGAAATGTCCCGAGGCCGGGCCTCAGAGCATCCAGCGGCCGCTGTCGAGGGTGACGTCACCGTTGATCTTCAGCGTGTAGTCGGCCTTGGCGTCGCCGTTGATGTCCAGCTTCAGGGTGGTGATGCCGGCCGCGAAGGTCAGGGTCATCTCGCCGGCGTGCTTGCTGAAAGCCCCGACCAGGCTGAACGCGTCGTCCGCCCCCCCGGCAATGGCGTCGATGCCCGACAGGTCGATGATGTCCATGTCGGTGATCGAGAAGTCGTGGATCTGGTCCAGCTCCGTCCTGGCCACCGTGCTCTCCTGCCCGACCACGAAGCTGTCGGCGCCCGCCCCGCCGCTCAGCTGGTCGTCGCCGCCCAGGCCGTAGAGCACGTCGTTGCCGACGTTGCCGGTCAGGATGTCGTTGCCGGTGTCGCCGGTCAGGG
>SDZP01000649.1 GCA_004144935.1 Caulobacteraceae bacterium
GGGCAAGCAGCAGCAGGGTAAACAACAGCCGCAGGGCAAGCACGGCAAGCAGCAGGGCAAGGGCGGTAAACCAACCGACGCCGACGCCGTGTTCTCCTTCGTTACCTCGGACGATTTCGACGCCAATGAAGGCGGCCGTGGCAAAGGCGTGGCCAAGCCCGTGCGCCGCGACCTGACCGCGGACGACGACGCACCGAAGCTGCACAAGGTGCTGGCCGAGGCCGGCCTGGGTTCGCGCCGCGACATGGAAGACCTGATCGTCGCCGGCCGCGTGTCGGTGAACGGCGAGCCGGCCCACATCGGCCAGCGCATCCTGCCGACCGACGCCGTGCGCATCAACGGTAAGCTCATCCAGCGCCGCGTCAACAGCAGCAAGCCGCCGCGCGTGCTGGTGTACCACAAGCCGGCCGGCGAGATCGTCAGCCACGACGATCCGGAAGGCCGTCCGTCGGTGTTCGACCGCCTGCCGACCATGAAGACCGGCAAGTGGCTGGCCGTGGGCCGCCTCGACTTCAACACTGAGGGCCTGCTGCTGTTTACCACCTCCGGCGACCTCGCCAACCGCCTGATGCACCCGCGCTACAACATCGACCGCGAATACGCGGTGCGCACCCTGGGCGAGCTGGAAGAAGGCATGCGCCAGAAGCTGCTCGCCGGTGTCGAGCTGGACGACGGCCTGGCTTCGTTCTCGAAGGTCCAGGACGGCGGCGGCGAAGGCATCAACAAGTGGTACCGCGTGGTCATCGGCGAAGGCCGTAACCGCGAGGTGCGCCGCATGTTCGAGGCGGTCGGCCTGACCGTCTCGCGCCTGATCCGTACCCGCTACGGCGCCATGACCCTGCCGACCGCCCTCAAGCGCGGCCGCTGGGAAGAGCTC
This sequence comes from Caulobacteraceae bacterium, assembly GCA_004144935.1. Classification (GTDB taxonomy): domain Bacteria; phylum Pseudomonadota; class Alphaproteobacteria; order Caulobacterales; family Caulobacteraceae; genus Caulobacter. The sequence goes on from SDZP01000649.1 coordinate 878, forward strand.
GAGGAAAACGACGTGCGCTCGCTGATGGCAGCCTTCGGCGTCGAGAAGAAGGGCGGCGACGCACCCAAGGGCAAGGCCGGCGCCAAGCCGCAGCGCGACGACAACCGCCGTTCCGACGGCAACCGTATCGACCGCGCCGACGCCAACCGCAATGTGGATCCGTTCGGTCCGCCGGTGGCCCGGGTTGGCGCCCAGCGCCAGGGCGGCCAGGGGCAAGGCCAGGGCGGCTTCGCGGGCGGCCGGCCGCAAGGCCAGGGTCCGAAGGGCGCCGGTGGCGGCGGCAAGGGCCGCGGCGGCAAGGATGCCGGCGGGTTTGGCGGCGCTGGTGGCAAGGGCGGCAGCAGCCGTCCGAAGCAGCCCGACCCGCTGCAGACCACCTTCGGTTTCGCCGGCACCGGCGGCGGACGCCGCGGTGGC
>SDZP01000650.1 GCA_004144935.1 Caulobacteraceae bacterium
GTACTGTTTGCGACCCCGCTCGTCGCGGCCGGTGGCCTGGATGTGGCAGCCGGGACGCGGGGCGATCCAGACGTCGGTCCAGGCCGGCGGGATGACCAGCTTGTCGATGCGGTCGACGGTCTCCGCGGCCTCGATGCGGCGGCCGATCTGGTCGTAGTAGGCCCAGCCCTTGCCGAGCTTGCGGCGCGTGAAGCCAGGACCATCGTCGCTGCAGTAGACGAGGCCTTCCGGCAGATCCTGCGGAATTTCGCCATCGCGGGCCATCAGCCAGCCCTCAGTTCGGATGCCGACTTGAGAACGCGATCGCCGTCCTCCTGTTTGACCAGGTAGGCGGGCTCGGCATCGGAGGCATCCCGGGTCACCTTGGCGCCCTTTATCGTGCGGGTCACACGGGCGGTGAACCGCTGGACGATGACGCCCTCGGCGTCATGCGCGCCCCATTTCCATTTGACCTTGGAGCCGTTTCTGAAATGACCGGACATTGGACGCCTTCCTCCACACCGCAACACCGTTGTCGGGAGGATGTTCCGGTCGACCGGGAGTAAGCCTTGAACTATCGCCACGCCTTCCACGCCGGGAACTTCGCCGACCTGGTGAAACACGCCGGGCTGACGCTGCTGCTGGAGGCGCTGATGGCCGATCCCGCGCCGCTGACCATCGTCGATACGCACGCCGGGGCGGGCGGCTATGACCTGGAGGGCGAGCTGTCGCGGCGGACCGGGGAGGCGGCGCAGGGGATCTTCCGGCTGATGCAGGATGGCGGAGCGCCGGCGGCGTTCGCCGGGCTGAAGGGCGCGGTGGCGGCGATGAACCCGGGCGGCGGGGTGCGGTTCTATCCAGGCTCGCCGCGGCTGATCGGGACGGCGTTGCGGCCGCAGGACCGCTACACCGCCTGCGAGGTGCGGGACGATGACGTGGCCCTGCTGGCCGAGACCTTGAAACCCTATCCGGGGGCGCGGGCGGTGCAGGCGGACGGCTATGAGACGGCGCCGGCGACCGTTCCGGCCCGGGGTCGGGCGCTGGTGCTGATCGACCCGCCGTTCGAGCGGCCGGACGATTATCGGCGGATCGCCGAGGCGCTGTCGGCGGTGCGGGCCAGGAACGCCGGGGCGGTGGTCGCCGTCTGGCTGCCGCTGAAGGACCTGGAAACCTTCGACGGCTTCCTGCGGTCGGTCGAGCCCTTGGCGCCGGACGCTCTGGTCGCCGAATGCCGGCTCCGCAAGCTGGACAACCCGATGAAAATGAATGGCTGCGCCCTGGTCATCGCCGGGGCGCCGGCCGAGCTGGAGGG
>SDZP01000651.1 GCA_004144935.1 Caulobacteraceae bacterium
GGCGCCGGACGCCGCCATGCCAGCCGACAGCGCCCGCCCTCCCCAGCGTGATGATGCAGGCTATGCCGCGCTCGCCGTCGATGCGCCGGGCGATCGCGTCGGGCTCGGTGTGCGTCCAGCCGAGCGAGCCGGCGAGGATCAGAGCCTCGTGCTCGTTGACGATCAGGATGTCGGTCAACGCCAGCAGCGCGGGATCAGGCTCGCCGGCCGGGGCGAGGTTGAGGACCACCCGGCCGCCGCCGGCGCGCATCGCCCGCGCGGCCCGCAGGCATTCGCTCTCCGGGACCTCGCGCTGGAGCAGCAGCAGATCGCCCTCGCCCGGCTTCAAGGCTTCGACCGCATCGGCCCTGGCCAGCGCATTGGCGCCGGCCGCGACCACGATCTGGTTGCTGCCGGCGGCATCGACGGCGATGAAGGCCGCGCCGGTCGGCGCCTCGACGCGCGCCACATGGGCAAGATCGACGCCGTCCTGCGCCAGCAGCCCGAGCGAGATCTCGGCAAAGCCATCGCGGCCGACCGCGCCGACCAGGGTCACCTCAGCGCCGGCGCGGCGGGCCGCCAGCGCCTGGTTGGCGCCCTTGCCGCCGGGATGCAGCGCATAGCCCGGGCCAAGCACGGTCTCGCCGGCACCGGGCAGGCGCTCGACCGGGGTGACCAGATCGACATTGAGCGAACCGAAGACGGTGATCATGCCGCAAGGCCCCGCGCAAGGCGCGTGACGCCGGCGACGAAAGCGTCCTCGGGCGTGGTCAGGCCATGGTCGAGCCCGGCGGCGGCGAGCGCCCGGCCGTAGCTCCCGGCGAGGACGCCGTCGGCGACGAGGTGCAGATTGCCGAGGCCGCCGAACAAAGCGCGTGCGCCCTCGATCTCCTGCGCCACCAGCAAAGCGGAGAGATAGGGCCCGACCGCGCCGCCTTGCATGCGCCCGCCAAGAACATCGCTGCGGGCATGGAAGGCGGCGTTGAGCAGGCCGCCCGGCCGCTGCGCCGCAGCAAGTCCGCGCCGCATGCCCTCGGCCGCGTCGCCTTCCTTCGGCTCGCTCGCCAGGCGCGACAGGATCGAATGCTCGCGCAGCAGACCGTAGACCTCGCCAGTCATGAAGCTGGCGAAGCGGGTGATGCGTCCGCCCTTGACCTCAGCCCATTTCGAATGGGTTCCGGGCAGGCAGGCGATCCCGTCGATCAGCCCGAGGCCGACGATCAGGGTCTCCTCGCCGCGCATCACGTCGAAGGCGCCCTCGTCGCAGGAGAGGCCGGGCAGGATGGTCGCGGCCGTGCCGCCGTCACGCTC
>SDZP01000652.1 GCA_004144935.1 Caulobacteraceae bacterium
GGGTCCAGCCGGCTGTAGGGGACGCCGGCCAGCACGCCGCGTCTGGCCAGGGTCTCGACGACCTCGGCGGCGGGCTTGTTCAAGCGAACCGCGAACTCGTTGAAGAAACGCGGGGTCAGCACCTCGACGCCGGCCACGCCCGACAGCGCGATCCTGGTCTTCAGCGCCTGCTGGTGATTGAGCAGCGCCAGCTTGCGCAGGCCAACTTCGCCCAGCAGCGACATGTGGATGGTGAAGGCCAGGGCGCAGAGGCCGCTGTTGGTGCAGATGTTGCTGGTCGCCTTGTCGCGGCGGATATGCTGCTCCCGCGTCGACAGGGTCAGCACGAAGCCGCGCCGGCCGTCGGCGTCCACGGTCTCGCCGCACAGCCGCCCCGGCGCCTGGCGGACCAGCTTTTCCTTGCAGGCGAAGAGGCCGACGTAGGGCCCGCCGAAGTTCAGGGCGTTGCCGATCGACTGGCCCTCGGCCACGGCGATATCGGCGCCCATCTCGCCGGGGGATTTCAGCAGGCCGAAGGACACCGCCTCGGTCGTCACCACGATCATCATCGCGCCGGCCGCCTGGGCGGCCGCCGCGATCCTGGTGACGTCGGTGGCGGTGCCGAAGACGTTGGGGGTCTGCACGACCACGCAGGCGGTGTCGGCGTCGATGGCGGCGATCACCGCGTCTTCGGCATCGACCGCCGCCTTGAGCCGCTCGGTCGCCACGCCGGCCGCATGGGCCAGGGTCTCGACGGTCTGGACGTAGTGGGGATGCAGGCCGCCCGACAGGATGGCCTTGCTCCGGCGCGTCACCCGGCTGGCCATCATCACCGCCTCGCCGGCCGCCGTGGAGCCGTCGTAGAGGCTGGCGTTGGCCACATCCATGCCGGTCAGGGCGGCGACCTGGGTCTGGAACTCGAACAGCACCTGCAGGGTGCCTTGCGCGATTTCCGGCTGGTAGGGGGTGTAGCTGGTCAGGAATTCCGACCGCTGGATGATGTGGTCCACCGAGGCCGGCACATGGTGCCGATAGGCCCCCGCGCCGCAGAAGAAGGGCACGCTGCCCGCCGCCACGTTCCTGGCCGCCAGGGCGCCAAGCTCGCGCTCGACCTCCAGCTCGCCGGCGAACCCGGGCAGGTCGACCGGCCCGTCCAGCACCGCCGACTTCGGCACATCGACGAACAGCTCGTCGATGCCGCCGGCGCCGATGGCGCCCAGCATCTGACGCCGGTCGTCAGGGGTCAGGGGAAGATAGCGCATCGATCAGAGTGCCTTGCCGAAGAGGGCGTCGGACAGACGCCGCAGGAG
>SDZP01000215.1 GCA_004144935.1 Caulobacteraceae bacterium
GCTGTAGCGGATACCGATCGTCACCGACTGGTCGTTGTAGCTGCCTTCGATCGGGCCGACGGCGCCGGCGTTGGTGAAGTCGAAGTCGCCGGTCTGGAAGTAGCGGTAGGTCAGATCGACGTTGATGCGCTCGCTGGCCTTGGCCGTGAAGCCGGCGATCGCCTGCCAGGCCCAGGTCGCGTCGCTGTCGTCGATGATGAAGTTGGGGCCGTCGACCGCGTCGATCTGGGCGGCGGCGATACCGGCGCCAACGCCGACGAAGGGATGGACGTCGGCTTCGGGCAGCAGGTCGAACACCACGTTGCCCATCAGCGACCAGACTTCCAGGTCGCCACCGTCGTTCAGGACGACGTTGTCCGGAATCTCACCCGGGCGGTAGCCGCCTTCGAGTTCGACGCGCCAATGCGGCGACAGACGGTAGCCGAGACGGGCGAAGCCGACCCAGGTGTCGTCGGTGTCGATGTTGACCTCGCCGCCAACGCCGGTTTCGAAGTTCTCGTTGTCGGTCCAGTGATAGCCCAGGTCGATAGCGCCGTACCAACCGGAGTCCTGCGCCGAGGCGCCGGACGCCACGAGCGTAGCGGCAAGAGCCGCACCCGCCAGAAGCTTAAGTTTCATCGAAAGAGCCCTCTCTTGCCCGCGGTGCGACACGAGGCCGCTTCAAAACCAGTTATAGCAATGCCTTCAGCTTCGCAAAGTGCCTCTGAAGCCACACCGGCCTTCATTTTTCTGCCACGATCCCCTTTCCGGGGAATTAATCGGGTTGCGGTTGCAGTTGGGCGCTACCGCGCGTCCCGCATGCGCCGCCGTCCGCCCAATGATTCCGGACGGTTGAGTTCCTTGCGGAACTCGTCCCTCCGCTCGTGGATGGAGGCGATGACCAGGCCCATCGGAATGCCGATATCCACCAAAGCGGCCTCGGAAAGCTGCAAAGAGGCCTCAATCGTCTCCGGAACGGCGTCGGTGGCGCCCAGGTCGTACAGCCGCTTGGCGTGGCGGGCGTCGCGGGCCCGGGCGACGATGGTCAGATCGGGGCGCAGTTCCCGCGCCGTGGCCACCACCGCCTCGGCGCCTTCGGGGCTGTCCATGGTGATGATCAGGGCCCGCGCGGTATCGAGGCCACAGTGTTTGAGAAACTCCGCGCGGGACGCGTCGCCATAGAAAATGCGGGCCCCCGAACGCCGGCCGCTCTCGACCAGGCGCGGATCGCGGTCGATTCCAACCCAGGGTATGTCGTGACGGCCCAGCATGTCGCTGACCAGCCGGCCGACCCGGCCATAGCCGATGACCAGCACGCCCGAATCGGTCGGGCCCTCCGTGTCGGGTTCGACCGGCACCGATCCGGGGTTGGCGCCCGGCCGTCCGCCCAGCTTGGCGCCGAAGGTGGCCAGGAAGGGGATGCAGATCATCGACAGGGTCGAGGCGACGAGGATGGTCTGGCCGGCCGTCTCGCCAACCACGCCGGCGCCCATGGCGCTGTTGAGGATGACGAAGGCGAACTCGCCGCCGGCCGACAGCAAAAGGGCCGCCTCGAGAGCGGCCTTGGTCTTCAGGCCGAACGCCAGGCCGAGACCGAAGACGACCGTCCCGGTGAGGGCCATCAGGCCAAAGGCCATGCCAAGGATCGGCAGCGGGTCGGCGAACAGCTTGGAGAGGTCCAGACCAATGCCGATGGAGACGAAGAACAGCCCCAGCAGCAGGCCCTTGAACGGCTCGATGGTCCGCTCGACCTCGTGGCGGTACTCGGTCTCCGCCAGCAGCAGGCCGGCGACAAAGGCGCCCAGCGCCATGGAAAGGCCGGTCAACGCGGCCAGCAGGCCAGCGCCGATGACCACCAGCAGGCTGGCGGCCATGAACAGCTCCTCGCTCTTGGCCTTGGCCACCGAGCGCAGCATCGGCCGCAGCAGCACCCGGCCGATGAAGAACAACACCAGCAGGCCGATCACGGCCGGTGCGAAGGCCAGCAGGTCCTTGAGAACGAAGGCGTTGTCGCTACCCGACGCGCTCTGACGGCCCAGGACGGCCAGGGTGATCAGGATCGGGGCGACGGCCAGATCCTGGAACAGCAGCACCGCGAAGGTGGCGCGGCCCGCCTGGCTGTGTTGACGCTTGCGCTCGGCCAGCAGGGGCATGACCACGGCGGTGGAACTGAGCGCCAGGGCCGCGCCGATGGCGGCCGCGGCGATCGGCGGCTGGCCCAGCAGCATGGCGGCCCCGGCAATGCCGGCTCCTGAAAGGACGACCTGCAGGCCGCCCATGCCGAAAACATAGACGCGCATCAGCCGCAGTCGCTCCCAGGAGAGCTCCAGCCCGATCATGAAGAGGAGGAAGACGACCCCGAATTCGGCGAGTTGGGCGATGTCCTGCGGGTTCTCGACGGTGACCGCGGCCAGCCAGGGAAACTGGGCCGAGAAGGCGCCCAGGCCGAACGGCCCCAGCACGATGCCCGCGCCAAGGAATCCGAGGATCGGGCTGATGTTCCAGCGCCGGAACAGCGGCACGACGATTCCGGCCGTGGCCAGGAACAACACAACGTCCTTGTACTCGCCCGGAGAAACTTCCGCCGCCATCCCACCTCCTTGTTCGTGTGGAGACAGTATGACCGACGCAGCGGTTGTTGCGGAACCCCCTGAAGGGGAATAACGCGCTGCGCGATGCCGACCAGCCGCCCAAAGCGACGCGATCGTGGAGCCGGCGCCCGACCCTTGGGTCTGGCGGCGATCCTGGCCGTGCTCGCCCTGCTGCTGCAGGCCCTGGCGCCGGGCATGAGCATGGCGCAGACCCGCGACGGGACGCGGACGATGGTGCTCTGCACCAGTGCCGGCGAAAAGACCGTCACCCTGCCGGACGACGGGGCGCCGAAGCCCTTTGCGGCCTCCCGCTGCCATGACTGCGTGATGGCGGCCGTCGTCACCGTGCAGCCGCCTTCGCCGGCGAGCCTGCCGGTCCGCTACGCCGCCGTGGTCCGCCACGAACTGGCCCAGGCCCGGCCCACCGTCCTCCCGCCGCGGCCGCCGCCGCGGCCGCCGTCGCAGGGTCCGCCCGTCATCTCCTGACCTGAGCTCCGCCGCGCGCCGACGGGCGCGCCCTCACGTCTCGAGATGAAAGTCCTCTTCCATGTTTTCCCAACGGGCGCCCGCGCGCGCCTTGCTGCTGGCCGGCGCCAGCCTCTTCGCCCTGCCTGTCTTCACCGCCGCCGCCCAGGCCGCCGACGAGCCGGCCGTGCTGGTCGACAGCGTCATCGTCACCGCCAACCCCGACCCGGAGGATCCCGCGGTGGTCGGCGACGCCCGCCGCCGGCTGTCGGAAACGCCCGGCGCGGTGTCGGTGATCTCCCAGGAGTCCTTCCTGAGCCGCCAGGCCCTGGGTCTCGACGACATCCTGCGCGACGCCCCCGGCGTCTACGCCCAGAAGAAGTGGGGCGGCGACGTGCGCATCTCGATCCGCGGCTCGGGGATCGGCAACGCCAACCACAACCGCGGCCTTCTGATCGCCCAGGACGGCGTGCCGCTGAACGAAGCCGACGGCTATGGCGACAGCCAGATCGCCGATCCCCTGACCACCCGCTACGTCGAGATCTACCGTGGCGGCAACGCCTTGCGGTTCGGCGGCGCCCTGCTGGGGGGGGCGATCAACATGGTCACCCCGACCGGCAAGGATGCCGGCTTTGAAAACCAGGTGCGCATCGATGGCGGCAGCTTCGGCCTGCTGCGCGAGAACATCGCCCTGGCCCGTCAGGTCGGCGACTGGGACGGCTACGCGGCGCTGACCAACCAGACCGGCCAGGGCTGGCGGTCGCAGAGCCAGCAGAATATCCAGTTCACCTCTTTGAACATCGGGCGCGCATTCGGCGAGGACCGCGAGGTCCGGCTGATCATCAACGGATCGAACATCAACCAGGAAATCCCGGGCGCCCTGACCCTGGAGCAGTTCAGGGAAGATCCGCGGACGACGGCGGCCGGCAATGCCAATCTCGACTACCAGCGCAATCAACGCGGCCTGCGGGGCTCCCTGCGGACGACCTGGCGATTCAACGACGCCTGGCTGCTCGAAGGCGCCGTCTATGCGGTGTGGAAGGATCTGGACCACCCGATCTTCCAGGTCATCGACCAGCAGAGCCGCAACTATGGCCTGTTCACGCGGCTGAACTGGGACGGCCAGGTCGGCGGCATGAGGGCGGACGCCTACGCCGGCCTCTGGCTGCGCAAGGGCGACATAGACTCCAACTTCTATGTGAACCTCGGGACCGCCCGGGGCGCGCCGCGCTCGCGCACCCTGCAGAACGCCGACGCCAGCGACGTCTTCGCCGAGGGCCGACTGTTCGTCACGGGCAGCCTGGCGGTCGTCGCCGGGGCGACCTGGGGCAGGGCCGGCCGCGACTACCAGAGCTTCGCCCTGGCTGGAGTGCCGGGGACATTCAATCTGAAGGCCAGCAAGGACTATGCGTGGTTCGCGCCGCGCGTTGGGCTGCTTTGGGAAGGGCAGGGCGGCACGCAGGTGTTCGCCAACCTTACCAAGTCGGTCGAACCGCCGAACTTCGGCTCGATGTCGCCCGCCAACACCGGCTTTGCGCCGGTTCGGGCGCAGGAGGCCTGGACGGGCGAGGTGGGAACGCGCGGCCGCGCCGGCGCCTTCACCTGGGACATCACCGCCTACCGCGCCCAGCTTGACGGTGAGATGCTGCAGTATGTGGTGGACCTGGGAAACAATATCCCGGCCTCGACCTTCAACGCCGACAAGACCGTCCACCAGGGCGTCGAGGCCGCCCTCGACTGGCGGTTCGCGCCGGGCTGGCGCCTGCGCCAGACCTACACCTGGTCCGACTTCCGCTTCGATGACGATGTCCAGTACGGCGACAACCGCCTCCCGATCGCCCCGCAGCACTTCTATCGGGCCGAGCTTCGCTATGAGCATGCCGCCGGTTGGTTCGTCGCACCGTCGGTCGAATGGTCGGCCTCGGACATCTTCACCGACTATGCCAACACCGACCGCACCAAGGCGCCCGCCTACGCGATCCTGAACCTCGGTGTGGGCTGGAGGGTCAACGACCGGCTGTCGCTATTTGCCGACGCCCGCAACCTGACCGACGAGGCCTACATCTCGAACGTCCAGGCCGTGACGGTCTCGCCGCCGGCTTCGCCGCCTCCGCCGCTGCACCAGATCGCGCAGCCCTCGGTCTATTGGCCGGGCGACGGTCGCAGCCTGTTCCTCGGCGTCACGGTCGCCTTCTGACCGACTTGCGCCATAGTCTTCATGATAAGGACCCAACCATGATCCGTCGCACCCTGATCCTCGCCGCCGCCGCCAGCACCCTGCTGGCCGGCTCCGCTTTGGCCGCCAAGGCCGGCGCCATCGACATCTCCGGCGCCTGGTCGCGACCGGCCCCGGCCGGCGGCAACGGGGTCGGCTATGTCGTCCTGGCCAACGGCGGCAAGGCCGACCGCCTGCTGGCGGCTTCGACCCCGGTCGCCGGGCGCGTCGAGATCCATGAGAGCATGGTGATGGGCGGCAAGGCGATGATGCATCCCCGGCCGCGCGGGGTCGACCTGCCCGCCGGCAAGACGGTGGCGCTGAAGCCTGAGGGTTTCCACCTGATGCTGATCAAGCTGAACCGTCCTCTGAAGGTCGGCGAGAGCGTGGCCGTGACGCTGAAGTTCGAGAAGGCCGGCTCGGTGACGGTCCCCTTCAAGGTGCAGGCCACGGCCGGCGCGGCGCCGGCGATGGACCATTCGCACCACTAGCGGCGGCTACTTCGCCGCCACCGCCTCGATCTCGATCAGCAGCCGGGGGTCGGCCAGACCCTTGACGATCAGCAGGGTGACGGCCGCCGGCGGCTGACCGAGCAGGGCGGCGGCCGGCGGGGCGAAGCCGCCGAGGCTGGCCGCCTCGGTCAGGTGGATGGTCAGCTTGACGAGGTCCTCGACGCCCATGCCCGCGCCGGCCAGGATGCGTTGCAGGTTCTCGACGGCGATGGCGGTCTGTTCGGCGATATCGGCGCCGGCCGAGCCGTCCGGCCGCTGGCCGACCTGGCCCGAAATGTAGAGCCAGCGCTCAGGGGCGGTAACCTCGACGGCATGGCTGTAGAAGGGTGGCGCGGGGGCCCTCAACCCAGGAGGAACCCGATGCTTCGTAAATTCAACCCCGAAGGCGTCCCCGCCCCACCCTTCTACAGGCATGCCGTCGAGGTTACCGCCCCTGAGC
>SDZP01000653.1 GCA_004144935.1 Caulobacteraceae bacterium
CCAGGCGCCGCACGTACTCCGGCAGCCGCGCTGCGTCGCGCGTCGAGCATTTGGCCACCTCGGACGCCGTCCGCCCCTCCCCCGCCAGCAGATAGCGGCCGTCGTCGAACGGCAGGAAGTTGGCGACCTTGCGTTCAACCACTGTCAGCCCGTGCCGGGCCAGCGCCATGTCGGCGATCACCTTGGGGTTCAGCAGGCTGACGGTGTAGCTGGCGGTCGAGTTACGGAAGCCGGGATGGAATTCCTCCGTCACCGCCGCCCCGCCGACCACAGACCGCCGCTCCAGCACCGTCACCTTCAGCCCGGCGCGCGCCAGATAGAAGGCGCAGACGAGGCCGTTGTGGCCCCCGCCCAGGATGACAACGTCGGTCGTGGTGGTGGTCATGCGCGCTCCCTCAGCCCCTTCTAGCGAAAGGTGGCGCTCAGGTCGCGGGCGCCGGCGGGGTCAGCCGGACCTGATCCATGAACCGCTGGAACGTGGCCCGGTCGGCAGCCTCGGTCGCCGCGGTGGAGGACAGATAGGCGGAATAGACAACATGGGGGACGGTGTGCCCCGGCTCGTCCTCCCACGATCCCCCAAAGGCATGGACGCCGATCTCGACCTCGCCATCGGGACGACGAACTTCACAGACGGTGGAGTCGAAACCGGGGAAGCCGAGTCTGCGCCCGTCCGCCTCGGTCGGATTCAGCTTGGGACAATCGGGGCCGGTGACCTGCTCCATGGTCTCGTAGAAGGCCGCGTTATAGCTCGCCAAAACCACGATGGCGGTGGTCTTGGGCAGATCACGGCTGGCGCCGCAGACGATCCGCCTGTCGCCCAGTCGGCTGTAGAAGCCCTGCGGATGGTCGCCGGACAGGCTCTCGCAGACGCGGACGCCCCCTGGGAAGACGGCATGGATGCCGTATTCCTCGTTCACGAACGGCGCGGCGGTCGCGGCGACAGAGGTGCGCGGCGCGAGCGCATCCTCATGGGCCTTCGCCTCGTCCACGGGCTTCTCCGCCGGCGGCTGGCATGCCGCCAGCAACCCCACCGTCAGAAGCGCGATCCATCCCCTGCCCGCCATGCGACGCCGCCCCTTCCGGAACGCTCCAGCGCGTCACGGAGCCTGACATCATCCCGCTTTCGCCCTGCCGTCCAGTCCCTTCTAGACCGCCACCGCCAGCGACGGATCGGCCAGCATCCGCTCCAGATCGCGGCCCGGCGGGCGGCCGAACAGGCGGGCGTATTCGCGGCTGAACTGGGAGGGGCTGTCGTAGCCGACGGCGAAGCCCACGCCCGCCACGT
>SDZP01000654.1 GCA_004144935.1 Caulobacteraceae bacterium
GCCGCGCCCCGCGCCGGCGACCGCGATCCCTTTGCCGATTTCCCCCCCGCCCGTCCGAACGACGAGCCCGAGTATCCGACAATGGCGTCAGCTTCCGCGTCCCACAGTCACAGCCACAGCCCCGTCCATGACATGATCGCCGGCGCCGAGGCGTCGCTTGGCGAGGCGCCGGTGCCGCGCATCACCATCAATGTCTTCTGCGCCCGCACCGACACCGCCGAGGTGGTCGAGCGGGCCAGCACGGACCGGCGCCTGTCGCGGGCCTCGACCATCGTGCGGGCCGGCGGCCTGGCGGCGGCCGTCGAGCACTACCAGAACCAGCCGACCCCCAGCCTGGTGGTCGTCGAAAGCCTCGATCCGGCCCCGCAGATGATCGCCCTGCTGGATCGCCTGGCCGAGGTCTGCGATCCGGGCACCAAGGTGATGGTCATCGGCTCGGCCAACGACATCGCCCTCTATCGCGAACTGATGCGCCGGGGCGTCAGCGAATACCTGGTGCCGCCGCTGCAGCCGCTGCAGATCATCCGCGCCATCGGCGGCCTCTATGCCGACCCCTCCCAGCCCTTCCTCGGCCGCCAGATCGCCTTCGTGGGCGCGCGCGGCGGCTCGGGCGCCTCGACCCTGGCCCACAACATCGCCTGGACCATCTCCGAGCGGCTGCAGGCCGGCACGGTGCTGGTCGACTACGACCTGGCCTTCGGCACGGCGGGGCTCAACTTCAACCATGACCCGCTGCAGGGGGTGATGGATGCGCTCGGCCAGCCGGACCGGCTCGACCCGGTGCTGATGGACCGGATGATGGCCCGCTGCACCGATCGGCTCAGCCTGTTCGCCGCCCCCGCCACCCTCGACAGCGACTACGAGATCTCCGGCGACGCCTATGAGGAGGTGACGCAGAAGATCCGCGCCGCCGCCCCCTTCGTCGTCCTCGACCTGCCGCACGGCTGGAACAGCTGGACCCGCAAGATGCTGATCGCGTCCGACGACCTGGTCATCGTGGCGACGCCGGACCTCGCCTCCCTGCGCAACGCCAAGAACATGGTCGATCTGGTCCGCCAGGCGCGGCCCAACGACAATCCGCCCCGGCTGGTGCTCAACCAGGTCGGCCTGCCCGGCCGCCCGGAAATCCCCGCCAAGGACTTTGGCGACGCCCTGGGTATCGCGCCGTCGATGATCATCGGCTTCGACGCCAAGACCTTCGGCTCCGCCGCCAACAACGGCCAGATGATCATCGAGAGCGCGCCCAAGTCCAAGGCCGCCGCCGACATCGAGGCCCTGGCCCAGC
>SDZP01000655.1 GCA_004144935.1 Caulobacteraceae bacterium
GGCATCGGGCTGGGCGGGCTTGGGCTGTCGGCGGTGAAGGCGGCGGAGTGGGACACGGTGCTGGGGGTCAACCTGCGCGGGCCGATGCTCTGCTGCCGCGAGGCGCTGCCGGTGATGGCGCCGGGCGGCGCGGTGGTGTTCATCAGCTCGATCGCCGGCCTGGTCGCCGGCTCAAGGCTGCCGGCCTATGATTCGTCGAAGGCGGCCTTGGGCGGCCTGATGCGGCATGTGGCGCTGGAGGGGGCGCGCAAGGGCGTGCGGGCCAACATCGTGGCGCCGGGGCTGGTCGATACGCCGCTGGGCCGGGCGGCGAGCCAGGGCCGGCCGAGCCGGGGCCGCGCGCCGACGCCGTTCGGGCGGCAGGCGACGGGCTGGGAAGTGGCCTATGCGGCGCTGTTCTTCATCGGCGAGGAGAGCGTGTACGTGACGGGGCAGACGCTGGCGGTGGATTCAGGGCTGACGGGGATCAGCTGAGCGGGGGTAGGCGATCCAGCGGACCAGCAGGCCGGTGACGCCGCCCAGCAGGACGAGGCCGCCGAGGAAGATGCCGCCGCCGTCGCCCATGAAGGGGCCAGGGCTGAACAGGGAGATCACCCCGATGCTGGCGAAGGGCGCGAACAGTCCCAGTAGCACCGCTGCGCCTGCGCTCCGGAAGCCTGCTCTGTGGAGGAGCGCCCATCCGAGGTAGCCGACCGTGAGCGTCGGCGCGCCGATGAACAGGCCGAAGACGGGAATCATGACGGCGGAGACAAACAGATACTCCAGCCGAATGCTCACCGCCTCTGGGCTCGGGTTGGCGATGACGCTGACCAGGAGCACGCCCAGCGGAATTGTCCAAGATGGAAACAACCAGGCCGCCAGAGCCCCGACCACGAAGCGCCAGGGTCGGTGGCGCTGAGGCTGGATGGCTTCAAGCGTAGCGTCGCTCACGCGCGCACCGGCTCACGCCGGTAAGCGACCCACCAGACCGCCAGCCCGGTGACGGCGCCGATGACCGGCCCGGCGAAGATCCAGACGCTCTCGCCTCGACCGCCGAGCGCGATGCCGGCCGCCACGCCACACAGCAGCCCGACCCCGGCGGCGACCTTGGGGGTGGCCAGCCGCCAGTGGTGGAGCAGCCCCCAGGCGGCGAAGGCGGCCAGCAGGAACGGCCAGCCCATGAGGAGGCCCATGACCGGCCCGGCGATCCAGGCGGTGACCGCGGCGCTGATCATGTCGGCGTCGGGACCGGCGGCGGTGAAGGCGTCGCCGACCATGATGAGGTTGGCGAGGATCAGGGA
>SDZP01000656.1 GCA_004144935.1 Caulobacteraceae bacterium
CGCTGGTGTGGCCATACGTATGGCCACACCAGCGCGCTGCGGATGGACGCGGCGGCGCTGACGCTGAGCCTGGACGCCAATGCGGCCTGGGTCAGCGAGCGGCTGGACGGCTATGAGATGACGACCTTCGCCTGGCCTTTCGGGGACGCGACGGTCGGGGCCAAGCGGCTGGTGCGTGGGCGGTTCGAGATGGCCCGGGGCGTTCGCGATGGGATCAATATGGGCCGCGAGGACCGGGGACTGATCAAGTCCATCGGGCTGGAGAGCCGCCGCCTGCCCGGTTACGACCTGGAGCGGCTGATGGCCGAGGCGGCGGAGACGCGGGGCTGGCTGACGGCCTATGGGCACGATGTGTCGGACCGGCCGACGGACTATGGCTGCAGGCCTGAGGACCTTGACCGGGTGCTGACGGCGGCGAAGGCAGCGGGGCTGAAGATCGCGCCGGTTGGGGCGGCGTGGGCCTTGGTCAGCCGCCCCTAGCGGCGGGGACCATCGCCGCGAGATAGTCCTTCTCGAGCGAGGCCAGCGGGCGGCGAGAGGCGTGGTCTTTGCGGTACGCCGGATCACAGACCCCCCGGACAAGGCCGTCGGCGAGCGAGCCGGGGGTCGGGGTCTCCATGGCGGGCGCCGGATAGGTCTCTGACAGCGTGCGGCCGTCGACGAGGGTGAGGTCCTGGGCGCGCTGGCCCCAAGTGTTCGCCGCGCAGTCAAATACGGCGTCGTAACGCATGCGGGCGACCCGGTCGGCGTCGCCTTCGGCCAAGGGCGGCGGGTCGGCGAACAGGTAGTGGACGCGCGCCGTCGCCAGAGGCTCGCCGGCCGCGATGGCCTCCACGGTGACCAGAACGTCCGGCGCGGCGCGAACGATGACGCGCTCCGAACAGCCCGCCAAGGCGATCCCGGCGATCAGCAGAATCGAGGGACCGGCTTGTCTCACGCGGCCTGCGCCATCTGGGCCGCCTTGCGCCCGTCCGCCCATTTGATCAGCGCGGCGCGCGGCCAGGCGACGATCCAGGAGCGGGCGGTGTATTCGCCCTTCTCGATCAGGGCGGCGCGGGTCGGCGACGATGTGGCGGCGCGTTGGGTGTGGATGTCGCCGGGGCCCTGATGGATCAGGAAGGCGCCGTTCTTGAGCGGGTTCACGCGCAGATAGGCGAGGCGCGGGCTGATCTGCTCCAGCGGCGGATCATAGAACCAGGACGAGCCGAGCATGCCGGCCATCTCCGGGCGGCGTTTGAGGATTTCGGCGGCGGTGGCCCAGGCGCGGTCCCAGCCGGC
>SDZP01000216.1 GCA_004144935.1 Caulobacteraceae bacterium
CCCGTAGGCCGAAGGCCGTACGGGGGAGGGGGACCGCCCGCGCAGCGGGTGGTGGAGGGGGCGAAGGCCGTGCGCCGCCTCGCCTGTCTTCACTTAAACCCGCCACGGCTCCAACGACTGGGCTCTGTCACTCGCCCCCTCCACCACGCGCGTATTCGCGCGCGGTCCCCCTCCCCCGCTTCGCGGGGGAGGATGTGGAAGCTAAACCCCCGCGCCGGTCCAGTCCCCATAGCCCGCGCCGTCCGGTTTGCGGCCGGTGAGCCTGGCGTTGAGGCGGGCGATGGTGCGGCTGCCGGTGGTCTTGAACAGGGCGGGCACGAGGCCGTGGACCAGGCAGGCGAGGCCCGCCGCCAGCAGGGTCAGGCCGACGCCCCAGGAGGCGCGGAAATGCTGCGGGTAGGTCTCGCCGACCGCGTGGGGGTGGGCGGTGAAGGGGTTGTCCATCGGCGGCCCTCGAGGTGATGGCCCTGCTTGGCAGGGGCCGGCGGCGGGATCAAGGCGGCGGCGCTGTCGAAGCGGGACCCATTATAGCAGGTCCCGTTCGGGTGGAAGTCCCGATTACCGAATATATTCAGCTATTTATCGTTTTTGCCAAGGCGACATTCCGTTCGGGTGACATGCCGATTCGATGGGGGTCGGGGCCATAAAGTGTTGAGGTCGGGTAGAGGTAATGTTCAGCCCAGTTCACGGGACCGGGCGACGGCGGCGGCGACGGCTTTGTCGAGCAGCGCCTCGAGTCCGCCCTGCCCCAGCAGCACCTCCAGCGCCGCCTGGGTGGTGCCGCCGGGCGAGGTGACCTGGCGGCGGAGGTCGGCGGGCGGGGTGTCGCCGGACGCCATGAGGGCGGCGGCGCCGGTCAGGGTGGAGCGGGCCAGGGTGGCGGCGGCGTCCGGGCCGAGGCCCTGCGCGACGGCGGCGGCCTCAAGGGCCTCGGTAAAGGCGTAGAGGTAGGCGGGGCCCGAGCCGCTGACGGCGGTGGCGGCGTGCATCAGGTCTTCGTCGGCGATCTCGACAACGCGGCCGAGGGGGTCGAACAGGGCATGCGCCCGGGCCCGGGCCTGGGGGTCGGCGGCGCAGACGGAGGCCGTGCCCTGATTGATGGCGACGGCGGTGGTCGGCATGACCCGGGCCACGCGGAGGCCGCCGAAGGCCGCCGCGATATCGGCCGAGGCGACGCCGGCGGCGATGGAGACGATGACGGCGTCGGGGGAGAGATGGGGCGAGACCTGGGCCGCCGCCTCGCGCCAGACCTGGGGTTTGACGGCCAGCAGGACGGTGCGGCAGGCGCCGAGCTCGCCGTCGGGCGGATTGAGCCGCATGCCGTGGATGTCGGCCTCGCCGGGGTTGGGGTCGCGGATGAAGATCTCGGAGGGGACAAAGGTCCCAGCCCGCCGCCAGCCCTCGATCATGGCGCCGCCCATGCGTCCGACGCCGAGGATGAGGAGAGGGGTCATGGGGGGGTCCTGGGCGTTCTTCCGTCTCCCGCCTGTCGGGAGAAGGTCGCGGCGAAGCCGACGGATGAGGGCAGCACCGGCGGGTCAGGATCAAGAGGGTTTTGGCGCAGACGGAGACGACAGCGTTTTTCGCAACCGTCCTGAGCCGGCGCCGCCCTCATCCGACCCCTTCGGGGCCACCTTCTGCCGACGAGCGGGAGAAGGGCGCGAGCTTTGCTCGCTTAGGCCCGGCCGACGGTTTCGAACATGCAGGCGGCCATCGCCTCTTCCGGGGTCTTGGCGCCGGCCAGCAGGAAGTCGAAGGCCGGGTAGAAGCGGTCGGCCGCTTCCATGGCGACGTCGATCATCGCCGCGGTCTGGGCCGGAGTCGGGCGTTCGGCGCCGAACAGGCCCATGGCGTGGCGGAAGACCACCTCGCCGTCGTCGGCCCAGATCTCGAAATGACCCTGCCAGAGGCGCTGGTTGACCAGGTTGGCCAGGTCGCAGGCCTTGCCGCGGGTGGGCTTGCCGGCCTTGAGGTCGATGGACAGGCAGAGTTGCAGGCATTCCGCCTCCGGCCGCCAGGCGAACCACAGCTCGTAGTCCTTCCAGTCGCCGGCCAGGGAGAAGGCGAGATCGCCGTCCTCGGTGCGGTCGAAGGCGAGATTCTCGGCCGAGAGGACGTGCTCGACCACCTCGAGCGGATCGAGCGCCAGGTAGGCTTCGTCGTCTTCGGGAGGCGAAATGTCCATCGGTCTTACCGTCCTTTGGAGGGCAGGCGGCGTACGCGGAGACTCCCCCGAATCACCTGCTGAACCTGACCCTAATCCTGTTCGGTTGTGTCGTCACAACCGCTTCTTTCGCAGGGCGAACCCTACTCGCCCGTTGAAGTTCCGGGGGCGGACGGCTGGGCCGAGGCCTTGAGCGCGGCGACCTCGGAGCGCAGGGCGGCGATCTCGGCCTTGAGGGCCTCGAACTCGTCGCGGCGGATCAGGTCGAGCTCGGCGGCGAAGCGGTCGCCCTGGGCGCGGAACGCGGCCTTGGCTTCCTCGCCGGCGGCCTGGGCGAGGCCCGCCGCGGCCGTGGTCAGCTTGGCGATCTCGTCGAGGAAGGGGTTCTGGGTATGCATGGCCTCATTCATATGGGAAACGATTCATGAATGCGAAGGGGATTAGACGACTGATCCCCAGTTTCCTGCCTTTCGTGACCACGCGTTTGGTCCGATAACCGGCGCTCATTTTTTCGGAACGCGCTCCAGCGAGGTTAACGCCCGTGCCCTTCCCAGACATCAGCCCCTACGTCGGCGGCTGGACCATCGAGCTGTTCGGCGGGACCTTCGGGATCCGCTGGTACGCCCTGGCCTATGTGGCCGGCATCCTGCTCGGATGGCGCTACGCCGTGCGGCTGGTGCGCCAGCCGAAGCTGTGGGGCGGCCAGGCCCCGACCGCCAACCCGGCCCAGATCGACGACCTGATTCTCTGGGTCACGCTCGGCATCATCCTCGGCGGGCGGGTCGGCTATGTGCTGTTCTACCAGCCGCACCTGATCTGGGAGAGCCCGGGGGAGATCGTGAAGATCTGGCAGGGCGGGATGAGCTTCCACGGTGGCCTGCTGGGGGTGATCACGGCGCTGGTGCTGTTCGCCCGCGGCCAGAAGATCGACCTGATGAAGCTGGGCGACCTGGTGGCGCCGGCGGTGCCGATCGGCCTGTTCTTCGGCCGCGTCGCCAACTTCATCAACGGCGAGCTGTGGGGCCGGCCGACCAGCATGCCCTGGGGCATCGTCTTCCCCGGCGCCGACGGTTTCCCGCGCCATCCCAGCCAGCTGTACGAGGCGTTGCTGGAGGGCGTGGTGCTGTTCCTGGTGCTGCGCTGGGCGACCCACAGCAAGCTGTGGCTGCAGCGGCGCGGGGTGGTCTGCGGCATCTTCCTGGCCGGCTATGGCCTGGCGCGGGTGGCGCTGGAGAATGTCCGCGAGCCCGACAGCTTCCTCAACGACCTGTTCGGCCTGGGGGGCAGCGTGACCATGGGCATGCTGCTGTCGCTGCCGATGCTGATCGGCGGCGCCTGGCTGATCTGGCGCGGCCTGAAGGAGCCGGTCGTCATCGTGCGGACCGACGCCGCCCCGGCCAGCAAAGAGGACGCCGCGTCAGCCCCATGAGCCTGAAGGACCGGCTGAAGGCCGAGATTGCGGCGAGCGGGCCGATCCCCGTCGCCGAGTACATGGTGCGCTGCCTGCACGATGCGGCGGACGGCTATTACGCCACCCGCCCGGCGCTGGGCGGCGGCGGCGACTTCGTGACCGCGCCCCTGGTCAGCCAGATGTTCGGCGAACTGCTGGGCATCTGGTGCGTCGAGAGCTGGACGCGGCTGGGCAGGCCCGAGCGCTTCCGGCTGGTCGAGATGGGGCCCGGCGACGGGACCCTGATGAGCGACCTGCTGCGGGCCGTGCGGCTGGCGCCGGAGTTCCTGGCGGCCGCCGACCTGTGGCTGGTCGAGACGTCGGGGCCGTTGAAGGCGGCGCAGGCCGGCAAGCTGGCCGGGTCGGGCGCGCAATGGGCTGACAGCCTAGACGCCGTGCCGGGCGGGGCGCCGCTGGTGCTGATCGCCAACGAGCTGTTCGACTGCCTGCCGGCCCGCCAGTACGTGCAGACGCCGGGCGGCTGGGTCGAGCGGCTGGTCGGGCTGACCCCCGAGGGCGAACTGACCTTCGGGCTGGCGCCGAGCGAGCATGGCGCCGCGCCAGCCGAAGGGGCGATGATCCTGGAGGTGTCGCCGGCGCAGGACGCCCTGGCCGGGGCGATCGCCGCGCGGGTGGTGGCCGACGGCGGGGCGGCGCTGATCGTCGATTATGGCCGCGACAAGCCGGAGTTCGGCGATACGCTGCAGGCGCTGAAAGGCCATGAGAAGGTCGGGGCGCTGGATTACCCCGGCGAGTCCGACCTGACGGTGCATGTGGATTTCCCGAGCCTGTTGACGGCCGCGCGGGAGGCCGGGGCGGACGCCACCGATCCCGTGCCGCAGGGGCTGTTCCTGGGCCGGCTGGGCATCCAGCACCGGGCCGAGGCGCTGGTGGCGGCAAGGCCGGACCGGTCGATGGTGATCGGGCGGCAGCTGGCGCGACTGGTGGCGCCCGACCAGATGGGCGAGCTGTTCAAGGCGGTGAGTATCCACCAGCCGGGGTTCGAAGCGCCGGGGTTTGAGACCTAGCGAACGGCCGTGCTCCGCCCCGGCTCGCGGGGGAAGGGATTTCAGCCTTGTCGGCTGGGCGGCGTCGACAGATCGTCGTTCGCCCGGCCTTGCTAATAACTGACCGGTCAGTTATTAAGACCCCATGCAACCCGGTCCCCCCAAGTTCCAGCGCCGCAAGGAAGACCGTCCCGGCGAGATCGCCCTGGCGGCCTTGGCGGTGTTTTCCGAGAAGGGCTTCGCGGCCGCCAAGCTGGATGAGATCGCCCGGCGGGCCGGGGTCTCGAAGGGGGCGCTCTATCTCTATTACGAGACCAAGGAAGACATCTTCCACGCGGTGGTGAAGACGGCCGTGGCCCCCGACGTCGCCGTGCTGCGCGCCCGGCTCGAGGGCTTTCCCGGGTCGTTCGAGGAGCTGCTGGCGATCTTCCTGCCGGCCCTGGCCGGCATCCTGTCCGTGTCGCCGGTGGCCGGCATCGGCAAGATGGTGATCAGCGAGGGCCGCAACTTCCCGGAACTGGCCCGCTACTGGCACGACGAACTGGTGGCGCCGATGATCGGCCTGGTCAGCGGCCTGATCGCCCGGGCCCAGGAGCGTGGCGAGGTGAGGCTCGGCGACCCCAGGCTGTTCGCCGTCCAGCTGGTCTCTCCCTTCCTGATGGCCCTGCTGTGGCGCGAGACCTTCGTGCCGGTCGGGGCCGAACCTCTCGGCCTGAGCACCCTGGCCGCCCAGCACCTGGCGGTGATGAAGGGCGGCCTGCTTACGCCTGCCAACGGGAGCGGCTCATGAAGCGTCCGCCCAGAGTTGTCCTTATCGGCCTGGCCGCCGTGGGCGTCGCCGGAGCGGCCTGGATCTTCTGGCCCCGGGGCGGGCCCGCTCCGCTGACCGGTTATGTCGAGGGCGAGACCCTGTATTTCGCCGCCCCGCAATCGGGGTCCGTGACCGCCCTGAACGTCGAGCGCGGCCAGCGGGTGGAGGCCGGGGCGCCGCTGTTCCAGGTCGATGCCGAAACGGCGCAGGCGCAGTCGGCTCAGGCTTCGGCGCGGGCAGAGGCGGCGCGGGACCGGGCGGCGGATGCGCTGAAGGGCCAGCGGCCGCAGGAGCTGGCGGTCATCCAGGCGCAGCGGGCCAGCGCCCGGGCGCAACTGGACCAGGCCGAGGCGGACTTCCGACGGGTGCAGACCCTGGCCGCCAAGGGCATCTATGCGCCGGCCAGGCTGGACCAGGCGCGGGCCAGCGTCGGGGTGGCGCGGGCGCAGTACCAGGAGACGGTCAAGCGGCTGGACGTCGGGGAACTGGGGGCCAGCGAGGACCAGGCGCGGGCGGCGGCGGCGGAGGCGCAGGGCGCGCGGGCCGGCCTGAGCGAGGCGCAGATCCGGGCGCGGCAACTGTCGCCCGTGGCCCCGGCCGCCGGGCGGATCGAGGATGTCTTCTATCGGCCGGGCGAATGGGCGGTGGCTAACACGCCGGTGGTGGCGCTGCTGCCCGACGCCCGGGTCAAGCTGCGCTTCTATGTGCCGGAGACGGAGCTGAACCGCTATCGGC
>SDZP01000657.1 GCA_004144935.1 Caulobacteraceae bacterium
GGCTGACGGCCCTCGGTGCGCCGTCCGCGGTCCGGCTCACTCTCGCGCGGCGCCGCCGCGCCTTCGCCTGTGCGGACCGCAGACGTGCTGCCTGGTCCCGAGCTGTGCGACGCCGACGACTCATGTCTGTACCTTCCCCGTGCCCGAGATGTTGCTGGATGCTATGCCTGTAGACGCGCCGGACACGGGATTGGTTGCGGCGGACCTCAGCCGCGTCTGGTCAGGCGCTTCACGAGGGCCATGATCCCGAGCGTGCTGACTGCTCCGGCGACGTACGCCGGCGCCCAGGCCGGCCCCTCCGGCTCGGTCGGGCGGCGCCAGACCGGCGGCGACGGCGGGCCCTGGACCGGGGCCTCTCCGGGCTCCGGGCGGGCCGCCCGGGCGGCCGCCGACGTGTGCGCGAACGCGGCGGCGTAGAGCACGACCCGGGAGAAGTAGTTGATCCAGACCAGCACGATCAGCGCGATCCCGAAGGCCTGGAACGCCGGGTTGCCCTGGGTCGACGAGATGAGGATCCCCGACACCTGCTTCAGCGCCTCGAAGGCGATGGCGCCCAGGAAGGCCCCGGACCACAGGGAGCCCGTCGGCGTCAGCGGCTCGGCGAGGAGCTTGAACATGGCGAAGAACAGCAGCATGTTGGCGCCGAAGCCGAGGACGATCGTGATCACCTTGACCAGCCAGCCGAGCTCGGTGTCGAGGCCGACCCAGTCCAGCAGGGTGTCCGCGAAGCCCCCGACGAGGCCGGCGACGGCCACCGCGACCAGCAGGATCAGTCCGATGAGGACGAGCGTGACCAGGTCGCGCACCTTGCCCAGCACGAAGTTGGGCTGCAGCCTCGGCGGCACCTCGAACACGACCACGAGGGCGTCGCGCATCGCGGCCAGCCAGCCGAGGCCGGAGTAGAGGAGCACGATCGCGCCGACGATCCCGACCGCCGCCGCGGCGGACTGGATGTCGGCGAGCTGGATCTGGTTGTCCCCGCTGCCGATCAGGCCCGGCATGACGCCGTTGAGGGCCTCCTCGAGGTCGTCGTCGGCCTGGGGGTAGACCTTGGTGATCCAGCCGACCGCGAAGAACGCGAGGGCCAGGATCGGGAAGAACGACAGGAACGCGAAGTAGGTGACCGCGCCGGCCTGCTGGCCGGCCTTCACCCCGCCGTAGTGCTCCTGCATCCGCACCAGGTGGTCGAGGAGGGGCCGCCGGCGGCGTACCTCCTCGACCCGCGCCTTGAGCCGCTCGACGAGCGAGGCCATCAGCCGGCGGTCGTCTTCGTGAC
>SDZP01000658.1 GCA_004144935.1 Caulobacteraceae bacterium
CCGCCTATCGCGACCACGGCCACATGCTGGCGTGCGGCATGGACCCCAAGGCGGTCATGGCGGAGCTGACCGGGCGGGCCACGGGATCGTCCGGCGGCAAGGGCGGCTCGATGCACATGTTCTCCACCGAGGCCGGCTTCTATGGCGGCCACGGCATCGTCGGCGCCCAGGTCAGCCTGGGGACCGGCCTGGCGCTGGCCAACCGCAACCGCGGCAACGGGGCCGTGACCTTCTGCTACTTCGGCGACGGGGCGGCCAACCAGGGCCAGGTCTACGAGAGCTTCAACATGGCCGAGCTGTGGCGGCTGCCAGTGGTCTATCTGATCGAGAACAACCAGTACGCCATGGGCACGTCGATCGAGCGGGCGAGCTCGGAAACCCATCTTTACAAGCGCGGCATCAGCTTTCAGATTCCGGGCGAGGAGGTGGACGGCATGGACGTCCAGGCCGTGGCCGCGGCGGCGGCCAAGGCGGCCGAACACGCTCGTAGCGGCAAGGGGCCTTACATCCTGGAGCTCAAGACCTACCGCTATCGCGGTCACTCCATGAGCGACCCGGCCAAGTACCGGACGCGGGAGGAGGTGGACGAGGTGCGCAAGACCCGCGACCCCATCGACCATCTGCGCGAGGTGCTGGAGCGCGGGAAGCTGGCCGGCGAGGACCAGTTGAAGGCCCTCGACGCGGAGGTGAAGACCATCGTCGCCGAGGCCGTTGAGTTCGCCCGGACCTCGCCAGAGCCCGACCCGGCCGCCCTCTATACCGACGTCTATGCCGTGCAAGCCGCCGGCGCGCCGGCCAACTGACGGATCCTGCATGCCTGACATCCTGATGCCTGCCCTGTCGCCGACCATGGAGGAAGGCACGCTGGCCAAATGGCATGTGAAGCCTGGGGACAGCGTGAAGTCTGGCGACGTGATCGCGGATATCGAGACCGACAAGGCCACCATGGAGGTGGAGGCCGTCGACGAAGGCGAGATCGGCGAACTGTTGGTCGAAGAGGGCGCCCAGGGCGTGAAGGTCGGCACGCCGATCGCCAAGATGGCGGGCGAGGGGGGAGAGGCCGGGGCTTCCACCGAGGCGCCGCCGGCTACGGCTCCACAGGCGGAGGAACAGACGAGCCAAGCGCCGGCTCCTGCTCAGGATGAGGCGCCGCCCCCGCCGGCCGCTGCCGAACCCGCACCGGCCGAGCAGCCCGCCAAGCTGGACGCTTCGGCGGCCAAGGCCGACGCCCCCGACGCCAAGCCCGCTGAGCCGGAAAAGGCCGGTGATCCGG
>SDZP01000659.1 GCA_004144935.1 Caulobacteraceae bacterium
CTTCATCGGGATCGCCGGCGCCGGCATGAGCGCCGCCGCCCTGATGATGCGGGACGCCGGCCATGTCATCGGCGGATCGGACGAGGAGGCCTTCCCGCCGATCAGCACCTATCTGGAGACCATGGGCATCCCCTTCCGCCGCACCCTGGCGGCGGAGAACATCGGCCCCGAAGTCGACCTCGTCGTCCTCGGCGGCAGCGCCAGGCTGGCAGGAACCGGCAATCCTGAGTTCGTCGAGACCCGCCGCCGCGAGATCGAGATGACCGGCTTTCCGCAGCTGGTCGCCGAACAGACGAAAGACCGCGATGTCACCCTGGTGGCCGGCAGTTTCGGCAAGTCCAGCTGCACCGCCCTCCTCGCACACATCTTGCGCGAGGCCGGCAAGGACCCCGGCTACATGATCGGCGCCATCCCGGCCGGCGGCGGTCCGACCGGGGCGTGGGGCTCCGGCCCGATGATCCTCGAGGGCGACGAATACATCGTCAGCCAGAACGACCGCCGCTCGAAGTTCATGCTCTACGACGTCGACCATCTGCTGCTGACCTCGCTGGTGCACGACCATCTGAACGTCTTCCCGACCTATCCCGACTACGAGGCGCCGTTCCGCGCCCTGCTCGCCCGCCTGACGCCGGACGCCACCCTGGTGCTGCGCGACAGCCCTTCCCTGCGGGCCATCGTCGGCGACAGCGCCGCCGCCCCGGTCTGGTACGGCACCGCCCCCGGCGAGGGCTGGTATTGCCAGGACGTCACCTTCGGCGAGACCTCGACCTTCACCCTGGTCTCGCCGGAGGGCCGGACCCTGGCCCTGCAGACCCAGTTGCTCGGCGCCCACAACATCGAGAACCTGGTTGGCGTCGCCGCCTACCTGCTGACCCGCCAGCTGGTCACCGAAGACGAACTGCGCTCGGGCGTCGCCAGCTTCCAGGGCATCCGCCGCCGCCTCGACCGCCTGACCACCACCTCGAGCGTGCCCGTCATCGAGGGCTTCGGCTCCTCCTATGAAAAGGCCCGCTCGGCCATCGAGGCCATGCCCCTGCACTATCCCGGCCGGCCGCTGGTGGTGATCTTCGAGCCGCACACCTTCAGCTGGCGCAACGCCGAGGGCCTCAGCTGGTACGACACCGTCTTCGACGACGTCGCCAGGGTCATCGTCATCCCGCCGCCGACCCACGGCGCGGCCACCCACCAGCAGCTGACTCACGAGCAGATCCTCGCCCGCATCAACGCCGCCGGGGTCCCGGCCGTCGGCGCGACCACGCCCAGCGAGTGCG
>SDZP01000660.1 GCA_004144935.1 Caulobacteraceae bacterium
CTAGAATGGCGGCAAACAGCCGGAGAGCGCCCATGCCCAGGATCGACGTCGCCGCAGCCCCCTTCCGGGAGGGAACGGACTACCCCGCGCCGCATGACGCCCCCGTCCGCGCCCGCCGCCGCTGGCGACTGGGCGACGCCGCCGGCCTGACCGCCTTCGGGGTCAATCGCCT
The DNA here is from genome assembly GCA_004144935.1 of Caulobacteraceae bacterium. Lineage (GTDB taxonomy): Bacteria > Pseudomonadota > Alphaproteobacteria > Caulobacterales > Caulobacteraceae > Caulobacter. The sequence goes on from SDZP01000660.1 coordinate 173, forward strand.
GGAACTGGACCCCGGCGTCTGGTCCAGCCAGCGCCATAACCACAGCCTCGAGGACGAATTCGTCATCGTCCTGCAGGGCGAGGTGGTGCTGGTCGAGGACGACGGCGAGACGGTGCTGCGGGCCGGCGACTGCGCCGCCTTCAAGGCCGGGACCGGCCTTGCCCACCACCTGATCAACCGCTCCGACCAGCTCGCCGTGGTCCTGGAAGTCGGCAGCCGCGAGCCGCAGGACGCCAGCGTCTATCCGGATATCGACATGGTCTGGCCGGCCGGCGGCCCCTGGTACACCCACGCGGACGGGCGGCCGTATCCGGCGCCGCAGGACTAGTCCCGCAGCAGGTCGTTGATGCTGGTCTTGGACCGGGTCTGGGCGTCCACCGTCTTGACGATCACCGCGCAGTAAAGGCTCGGGCCGTTGCCGTGCGGGTCGGGCAGGGAGCCCGGCACCACGACGCTGTAGGGCGGCACGTAGCCGCGGAACACCTCGCCGGTCTTGCGGTCGACGATCTTGGTCGAGGCCGACAGGAAGACGCCCATGGAGAGCACGCTGCCCTGGCCGACGACCACGCCCTCGACCACCTCCGACCGCGCCCCGATGAAGCAGTCGTCCTCGATGATCGTCGGGTTGGCCTGCAGGGGTTCCAGCACCCCGCCGATGCCGACGCCGCCGGACAGGTGGACCCGCTTGCCGATCTGGGCGCAGGAGCCGACGGTGACCCAGGTGTCCACCATGGTGCTCTCGTCGACGAAGGCGCCGATGTTCACGAAGCTGGGCATCAGGATGACGTTCCTGGCCACATGCGACCCGCGCCGCACGATGGCGCCCGGGACGGCGCGGAAGCCGGCCTCCTCGAACTGCGGCGCGTCCCAGCCGTCGAACTTGTTGGGAACCTTGTCCCACCAGGGGCCGACCCCGCCGCCCATGGCCCCGGCCCGCATCACAGTGTTGGGGTTGAGGCGGAAGCTCAACAGTACCGCCTTCTTCAGCCACTGATGGGTGAACCAGCCGTCTTCTGTCTTCTCGGCCACCCGCAGGGCGCCGCTGTCCAGCAGGCTCAGCGCTTCCTCGACGGCCGTCCGCACGGGGCCCCGGG
>SDZP01000217.1 GCA_004144935.1 Caulobacteraceae bacterium
TTGTCTTGCTGCTGTATCACCGGGTGCAGCTGAGCATGGAGGACTTGGTCACGCTGCTCGCCCCGCTGTGCAGTGCCCGTCCGGCATCCAGACCCCCGGGTAGGTTTTTCTCCGCCATACACACCTTGCTGGGCTCCGCGAATGCAGCCAGCGACAGCGACTTGGATGAACGGGTGCTGACGGCTCGGAAGAAGATCAACATGCAGATCATGCTGATCCAGATCGAGAACCTGTTGACGCCGGCCCAGGTCGTCCAGTTCCAGAACGCGCTTGCCGATGCCTCCTGGGCCGACGGCAAGGTGACGGCCGGCTACCAGTCGGCGCTGGCCAAGCACAACCTGCAGCTTCCCGAATCCAGCGAGGTGGCCCGCTCGCTCGGCGCCGAGGTCCAGCGGGCGCTGGCCGGCAACCTGCTGTTCCAGTCGGCTGCCCTGCCGGCCCGCATCTTCCCGCCGCTGTTCAACCGCTACGAGGGCCAGCACAGCTTCGGCGTCCATGTCGACAACGCCCTCCGGACTCTGCCGGACGGGACCCGCCTGCGCACGGACCTGTCGGCCACCCTGTTCCTCACCGACCCGGAAGATTACGACGGCGGCGAGCTGGTCATCGAGGACGTCTACGGCGCCCATGCGGTGAAGCTGGCGGCCGGCTCGATGATCCTCTACCCGGCGACCTCCCTGCATCAGGTGACGCCGGTGACCCGCGGGGCCCGGACGGCCAGCTTCTTCTGGATCCAGAGCCATGTGCGGGACGACGCCGCCCGGGCCACCCTGTTCGACATGGACATGGCCCTGCAGGGCCTGCGCGGCCAGCTTGGCGACGACCATGCCAGCCTGGTCAGCCTGACCGGCGTCTACCACAACCTGCTGCGGCGCTGGGCCGAGACCTGAACCACTGAGGTTTGTCGATTAGCCGACCATGGTCGCCGACGCCGTGCTAGAGTGCGCCACCGTTCCGCATGCTTGCGGGACCCTGCCGGCCTGATCTGCCGTCCTGCCCGATTTTTTGATCCCGCGCCGCGCGGGACGTCGGGGGCGAAAGGCGCCGCATGTCCAAGACCCAAATCCCCGCCCAGCCGCTGACCATGGCCCAGCTCCGCAAGCGCCTCGACGAGGCGCTGACCAACGGCCATCAGCCCAAGGACCTGGTCCTGCGCCTGACCCTCCGCGACGCCGCCCTGATCAAGCGCAGCTCGGTGTTCGCCGACGACGAGATCCGTTTCGTCGACGGGGTCATGCATGTGCTCGGCATCTCCACCATCATCGGCCAGGTGGGCGAGACCGCCATTGGCGCCGCCGAAACCGCCGTTTCGTGAGCGAAACGCCCGGGCGACGCCGCCTGCCGCTGCCGTCACCCTTCGTCCTCATGCTGCTCGGCATGGGGGTGGTGATCGTCGGCCTGCTGTGGCTGATCAGCGCCCGTCCCAAGCCCGACTTCGCGGACGCCCCGCCAACCGCCGTCAGCTCCACCAAGGCCAACTCGGCCGACTATGCGGCGGCCAGCCGCAAGGCGGACGCCCGTCGGCTCAGGGGCGGCAAGGACTGATCCTTCAGGGCTTGCGCCGGTCGGCCGAGCCCTCGCGCACCGGCCCGAACTCCGATCCCGCCTTCCAGCCCGGCCAGTCGCTGCTGTTGGCCAGCGCCTTGCCGGCCTGGAACACCAGGTCGACATCCATCGCCGCCCCGCGCAGGTCCCAGTCGGCGCTCCAGACGTCGCCGGTCTGGTGATAGGCGGTTGCGGTGTAGTCGCTGACCCATTGGTCGCCGGACGCCCTGCCGCCCTCGACCAGGTCCGGCCCGCCGCCCAGCGCCATGATCAGGACGACCGGCACTCCGCGCTTGGCCAGCGAGAAATGGTCGGCGCGGTAGAAGAGGCCGCGCTCGGGCCTGGCGTCCGGGGTGATCACCCGCCCCTGCGTCCTGGCCGCCGTGGCCAGACCGTCCTCCAGGGCGTTCTGCCCCGCCCCGACCAGCACCACGTCCCGCGCCGGCCCGACCGGCTGCAGGACGTCCAGGGTATAGGCGCCGGCCATCCTCTCCAGCGACACGGTGGGATGCTGGGCGAAGTATTCCGAGCCCAGCAGGCCCCGCTCCTCGGCCGTCCAGGCGGCGAACAGCACGGTGCGCTCCGGGGGCGGCCCGGCCTTGAAGTTGCGCGCGATCTCGAACAGGCCCGCGATGCCGATGGCGTCGTCCAGCGCCCCCGGACGCATCCGCCGCCCGGCCGCGTCCGGCTTGTCGGCCAGACCATAGGCGTCCCAGTGGCCGGCATAGGCCACCGTCTCGTCCGGCCTTTTGGCGCCGGTCAGCTTGCCGATGACATTGCGGCTCTCGACGGAGGTGTGCTCGACGGCCAGGTCGGCGCTGAAGCGGGCGGCCTTCAGCTCGACGGGTTTGAACCCGGCGGTCCGGGCCTGAACCTTCAGCGTCTCCAGATCGAGCCCGGCGGAAGCGAACAGCTCGGCCGCCGCGCCGCGCTCGATCCAGCCCTGGAACGGCACGCGCCCGGCTCCGCCGTCGGCGCGGGCGACGTCGAAATTCTCGCCCTGCGGCGCGACGACCGTGACCCAGCCATAGCCGGCGCCCGGCGTCTCATGAACGATCAGCGCCCCGGCCGCGCCGCGCCGCGCCGCCTCCTCGTACTTGTAGGTCCAGCGGCCGTAGTAGGTCATCGCCCGGCCGCCGAACTTGCCGGCCACCGGCTCGCCGGCCGCCGCCTCGAAGTCCGGATCGTTGATCAGGAAGACGACGATCTTGCCCTTGACGTCCACGCCCTTGAAATCGTCCCACCCGCGTTCCGGGGCGTTGACGCCATAGCCGACGAACACCAGGCCGGCGTCCTTGACGGCGATGCGGTCGGTGGGCCGCACCGTATTGACGTAGATGTCCTTGAACTGCTCGAGGCCCCGCGCCTTGCCGCCGACGCTGACCGAGAGGGTTCCGCCGGGCTTGACCTGGGTGCGGACAAGCGAAACCTTCTGCGTCCAGCCGCCGTTCTCGCCGCCCGGCTCCAGGCCGGACTCGGTGAAGCGCTTGACGATGTAGTCGATGGTCTTCTGCTCGGCGGCGGCCCCCGGGGCGCGGCCCTCGAAGGCCTCGGACGCCAGCACCCGGGTGTCCTCCGACAGCGCCTTGGGATCAATCTCCCGGGCCAAGGCCGGGGTCGCAACCAGGATCGCGAGGCTGAGGACGAGGGCGAAACGCATGGCGGGCACTCCTGTGACCGGTCTTGTTAGCCCCTTTGCCAGGCCGGATCCAAGCGAACCGCGACGAGTGACCGCACCCCGGGTTAAGACCTTGGCAGGCCTGGCGCCCCTAAAATGCGCGTACCGGAGTTCCCGTCGTGCGTTTGTCTGAATCTGATCGTCTCGCTGCCCTCAAGGCGTTCGAGGTCCTCGATACCCCGCCAGAGCCGGCGTTTGACCGCCTCACGGCCCTGGCGGCCGACCTGTTCGACACGCCCATGGCCCTGGTTTCACTGATTGACCACGATCGTCAGTGGTTCAAGGCGCGGGTCGGGCTCGACGCCTGTTCCACCCCGCGCGACGAAGCGTTCTGCAACCACGCCCTGGACCTGGAGCCCGGGAGCGTGCTGGTCGTCGAGGACGCCAGCCAGCATCCGATCTTCAAGACGGTTCCTGCGGTGACCGGCGAGATGGGTATTCGCTTCTACGCCGGCGCCCTGCTGACCACCGCCGCGGGGGCCGCTCTGGGCACCCTCTGCGTCTTCGACACCGTCGCCCGGCCGCGCCCTTCGGAACGCCAACTGAAGCGGCTGTCCATGCTGGCCGAGATGGTGGTCGAAACCCTGGAGGGCCGCCGCCGGGCCGCCGAGGCGGTGCGTGAGCGCGCCCTCGTCGCCCTCGCCGAACAGATGTCGGGCGTCGGCGCCTGGCGCTATCACTGCGCCAGCGGCCAGCTGACCTGGTCCGACGCCGTCTATGCGATCCATGGCGTCGAGCGCGGGGGCTTCGATCCCAATGCCGCGGACACCATCGGTTTCTACCATCCCGACGATCGCGAAGGGGTCCGGCAGCATTTCCGGGCCGCCGTCCGCGACGGCGCCGATTTCGAATACCAGGCCCGGCTGATCGACGAAGCCCTGCGCGAGCGCACCCTGACCTGCAAGGCCGCCTGCGAGCGCGATGCCAGCGGCGCCGTGGTCTCCGTCTTCGGCGTGCTGCAGGACATCACCGAGCAGGTCGCGACCCTGGGCGAAGCCCGCCGGGGAGAAGCCCGCTTTCGCCTGCTGGCCGACAATATGGGTGACGTGATCACCCGCCTGCGGCTGGACGGCCGCAGCGGTTACATCTCGCCGGCCATCGAGGACCTGCTGGGCTACCGGCCGACCGAGATGATCGGCCGCACCGCCCAGGCCTTCGTTCATCCCGACGACCGCCCGCTCATCTACGACGTCTATGCGGACATGGCCGCCGGCGCGGATCGCCGGACTCTGGAACACCGGGCCATGCGCCGGGACGGCGGCTACATCTGGGTAGAGACCCACTTCAAGCTGGTCCGCGACGCCGAAGGCCAGCCTTCCGAAATGGTCGCTGTCATCCGCGACATCACCGTCCGCCGGGCGATGGAAGACGCCCTCGCCGCCAGCGAGCAGCGCTACCGCACCCTGGCCGACAATGTCTCCGACATCCTGGTCCGCTTCGGCCGGGACGGCATCATCCGCTACATCTCGCCGGCCTGCCGTCGCATCGGGATCGTGCCGGAGGAAGCGGTCGGCAAGTCGATCCTGCATCTCGTCGCGCCCAGCCGCCTGGAGCCTTCCGAAGCGATGGTCGAGAGCCTCTTCGCGGGTATCGCACCCGACGGCGCAACCCGCCGCGAGCACCTGATCCGCACCCCCGATGGGCGCGAGATGTGGCTCGAGGGCAGTCCCAAGCTGGTGCTGGACGAGCAGGGCGAGATCGTCGAGGCGGTCACCGTCCTGCGCGACATCACCTCCCGCAAGGCCATGGAGGCCGAACTGGTCGCCGCCCGCGCCGCCGCCGAGGCCGCGGCCGCCGCCAAGGCCGAGTTCCTGGCCAACATGAGCCACGAGATCCGCACGCCGCTGACCGCCGTCATCGGCTTCTCCGGCCTGCTGGCCGCCAGCCCGGACCTGCCGCCCAGGGCCCAGGACCACGTGCGCCGGATCCAGAGCGGCGGCCGCGCCCTGCTGGCCACGGTCAACGACATCCTGGACTTCTCCAAGCTGGAGGCCGGCCAGGTCGAGATCCGCCCCGAGCCCTGTGACCCGGTCACCGTCGCCCGCGAGGCGCTGGAGCTGTTTGAAGCCAGTGCCGACGCCAAGGGCCTGGTCCTGGCCATCGAGGGCGAGACGCCGGGCGGCCTGTTGCTGGATCCCGGCCGGCTGCGGCAGATCCTGCTCAACCTGATCGGCAACGCCGTGAAGTTCACGGACCGGGGCGGCGTCACCGTCCGCCTGGCCTGGATCGACGGCCGGCTGCGGGCCGGGGTCATCGACACCGGCGAAGGCATCTCCCCTGAAAACCAGGCCCTGCTGTTCCGCAAGTTCTCCCAGGTCGACGCCTCCTCCACCCGCCGGCATGGCGGCACCGGCCTTGGCCTCGCCATATGCCGCGGACTGGCCGAGGCCATGGGCGGCAGGATCGGGGTGGAGAGCATGCCGGGCCGCGGATCGATGTTCTGGTTCGACCTGCCGGCGCCGCAGGCCACCGCATCCGCAGGCAGGGCGGTAGCGTCCGAGGCGGGAGAAGCGGAGGGCGACCTGTCGGGGACCCGCATCCTGGTGGCCGATGACAACCCGGCCAACCGCAACCTCGCCCGCGCCCTGCTCGAGGCGCTGGGGGCCAAGTGTCATCTGGTCGCCGACGGCCGGGCGGCCGTGAAGGCCGCCGGGGAGCAGGCCTTCGATCTGATCCTGATGGACATGCGCATGCCTGTGCTCGGGGGGGTCGAGGCCGCAAAGACCATCCGGGCCGGCGATGGTCCCAACACCGGCGTGCCGATCCTCGCCTTCACCGCCCAGAGCCAGGACAACGGGCTGGACCCGGTCTTTGCCGGCGTCGTCGACAAGCCCATCCAGCTGCCGGCCCTGCGCGGCGCCATCACCCAGGCGATGGGCGCGTCCAGCGCCTGGG
>SDZP01000661.1 GCA_004144935.1 Caulobacteraceae bacterium
CTGGCAGCCGCGGACCGCTAGGGGTCTCTACGGCGGGGCCGATGGACTGGTCGCCGGCTGCACCGAGGTGCCTCTGCTGCTGGCCCAGGCGGACGTCAGCGTGCCCCTGACGGATTCCGCCGAGGTGCTGGCGCGGGCCTGCGTCGCCGCCTGCCGCTGAGGTCCCTGCTGTGAAGTCCCCCTAGCGGTCCGCGGCCGCCAGGGTCTCGTTCATCCGGACCGGGGCGCCATAGCCGAGGGCCTCGAGCCGAGGGCCCTGGGTCGCCGCGTCGCCGACGACGACATAGATCATGGCGTTCGGCCGGATGTAGCGGGCGGCCAGGGCCTGAACCTGGTCCAGGGTGAGGGCGTCGATGACGGCGGCCTCGCGGCTCAGATAGTCGGCAGGCAGGCCGATTTCGCCGACATTGGCCAGGACGCCCAGCTTGGCGCCGGCGGTCTCGAAGGCGCGGGCCCGGCTGCGGCTCATGGCGGCGCGGGTGACGTCGAGGTCCTCGGCGGTGAAGGTGGCGCCGTACTGGGCCATGATGTCGCGCGCCAGCTGCGAGGCCTCCAGGGTGACATTCGACCGGACCGGGCTCGACAGGGTGAACTCGCCGAACCGGGCGCCGCCCGCAAAGCCCGAGCGGACGCCGTAGGTATAGCCCTGGCCCTCGCGCAGCTGCTGGGTCAGGCGCGAGGCGAAACCGCCGCCGCCGAGGCGATAGTTCATCACCGTGGCCGGATAGAAGTCCGGATCGGCGCGGCGCAGGGCCGGATATCCGAAGACCAGCACCGACTGCTTGGCCCCCGGAACATCATAGAGATAGACCTTGGACGCCGTCGGGGGCGCGGGCGCCGGCCAGGTCGGGACCTTGACGTCGCGCGCCGCCCAGTTGCGGCTGAGGCTGTTGAGGGCCTGGGTCACTTTGGCCTGGTCCGAAGGCGAGACGATGCGGAAATGGGCCAGGCCGGGAGCGAGGTTGCGCGCCTGGAAGGCCTTGAGGTCGTCCATGGTCAGGGCCGTGACCGAGGCCTCGCCGCCCAGGGGGCTGCGCGACAGGATGTGGTCGGGGCCGTATTCGACAAGATCGAAGACCCGCTCGGCCAGGGCCGAGGGCTGGGACTTCTGGTCCTGGATGTCGGAGATGGCGGCGGCCTTGGCCAGGGCCAGCTCGGCGGGATCCCAGCGCGGATGCAGCAGCATCTCCTCGACCAGGGCCAGGGTGGGGGCGAGGTTGCGATCGAGCGTCCGGCCCGAGATCGAGAAGCGTTCGTCGCCGG
>SDZP01000662.1 GCA_004144935.1 Caulobacteraceae bacterium
TCCAAGATCTGGCCGTCGTCGTCCTGAAGCAGATAGGTGCGGTTGCCGTGCAGGACGCCGGGCCGTCCACCCTTGAGGCTGGCCGCGTGGTCGGGGGTGTCCAGACCATGGCCCGCCGCCTCGACGCCGATCAGGCGCACGGCCTCGTCCTCGATGAAGGGGTGGAAGGCGCCGATGGCGTTCGATCCGCCGCCGATACAGGCCACGATGGCCTCGGGCATCTTGCCCATCTGGGCCCGGGACTGGGTCTTGATCTCCTTGCCGATCACCGACTGGAAATCGCGCACCATGGCCGGATAGGGGTGCGGGCCCGCCGCCGTGCCGATGATGTAATAGGTGTCCGAGACGTTGGTGACCCAGTCGCGCATCGCCTCGTTCATCGCGTCCTTCAGGGTCGCAGCCCCGGCGGTGACGGAGAAGACTTCGGACCCCAGCAGACGCATGCGGAACACGTTCGGCTGCTGCCGCTCGACGTCCACCGCCCCCATATAGACGGTGCAGGGCAGGCCGAAGCGGGCGCAGACGGTGGCGGTCGCCACGCCGTGCTGGCCGGCGCCGGTCTCGGCGATGATCCGGGTGCGGCCCATGCGGCGAGCCAGCAGAATCTGGCCCATGCAGTTGTTGATCTTGTGCGCGCCGGTGTGATTCAGGTCCTCGCGCTTCAGCCAGATCTTGGCGCCGCCGAAATGGTTGGTCAGGCGCTCGGCGAAATACAGCGGGCTCTCGCGCCCGACATAGTGGGTCAGGAAGCCGTCAAGCTCGGCCTGGAAGCTGGGGTCCGCCTTGGCCGCCGCATAGGCCGCGTCCAGCTCCAGCACCAGGGGCATCAGGGTCTCGGGCACGAACCGCCCGCCATATGGGCCGAACCGCCCCTGCGCATCGGGCATGGCGTATGTATTCGGCAGGACAGCGTTCACGGCAGGGCCTTCGGTATCTGGACAGCCCCGGTGGAGAGGGCCTTAAAGCTGGACGGCCTTCAGGAAGGCCGCGATCAGGGCCGTGTCCTTAACACCGGGCGCGCTTTCGACGCCAGAGGACACGTCCAGCAGGGGCGCCCCGGAAATCCGCGCCGCCTCCGCCGCATTGCCGGGGTTCAGCCCCCCGGCGAGGAACCACGGCGAGGGGAAGGTCCGGCCGGCCAGCAGCGACCAGTCAAACCGCGCCCCGACCCCGCCCGGCAGGGCCGCGCCCTCGACCGGCTTGGCGTCGAACATCAGATGGTCGACGAACGGCTCCCACTGATCGGCCGGGGCGAAATC
>SDZP01000218.1 GCA_004144935.1 Caulobacteraceae bacterium
CCGAGAAGCTGAAGGCCCTGATCGGCCAGACCGCCAAGCTGACCTTCCAGATGGTCGACCAGACCATGTCGGTGCAGCAGGCGGAGGTCGAGGGCGTGCCTCCGGGCTCCGAAATCCTGCCCAGCGGCGACCCGCGCTTCCCGGCCCCCTACCTGGTCAAGAAGCGCGCCGACGTCACCGGCGAGATGCTGACCGACGCCAAGCAGGAGATGGACAGCTCCACCGGCCAGACGGTCGTCGCCTTCCGCATGAACGGCGAGGGCGCCAAGCGCTTCGGTTCGGTGACCAGCAACAACATCGGCCGGCCGTTCGCCATCATCCTCGATGGCAAGGTGATCTCCGCCCCCAACATCAACAGCGCCATCACCGGCGGTCAGGGCATCATCACCGGCAACTTCACCGTCCAGAGCGCCAACGAACTGGCCATCCTGCTGCGCGCCGGCGCCCTGCCGGCTCCCTTGAATGTCGAACAGCAGACCACCGTTAGCGCCAGCCTCGGGGCCGACGCGGTCAACGCCGGCCTGATCTCGACGGTCATCGCCTTCGTGGCGGTGCTGTTCTTCATGGTCTTCGCCTACGGCTTCCTGTTCGGCGGCGTTTCGGTCATCGCCCTGATCGTCAACGGCCTGATGATCATCGCCGCCATGTCGATGACCCAGGCGACCCTGACCTTGCCGGGTATCGCGGGTTTGATCCTGACCCTGGCCGTGGCCGTCGACGCCAACGTGCTGATCTACGAGCGGATGCGTGACGAGATCCGGGCCGGACGAACGCCGCTGGCGGCGGCCGACGCCGGCTTCTCCCGCGCCATGCTGACCATCTTCGACGCCAACATCACCCACCTCGGCGCCTCGATCATCATGTTCAGCCTCGGGGCCGGACCGGTGAAGGGCTTCGCCTGGACCCTGGCCATCGGCGTGTTCACCTCGGTGTTCAGCGCCGTGCTGGTCACCCAGGTCCTCCTGGCCTTCTGGTTCCGCGTCGCGCGGCCCAAGTCCCTTCCGATTACGTGAGCGGCATCATGAGCACCGAGACCAAAGGCTTCTGGCCCCTCATCAAGATCATCCCGATCAAGACGAACTTCCGGCTGATGCGCTTCGCCAAGCCGTTCGCCATCGTCTCCCTGATCCTCTGCATCGCCTCGCTGGTGATCACCGTCTATCCGCTCAAGCCGCCCTGCGGCGGCCTGAACTGCGGCGTCGACTTCAAGGGCGGCACGCTGATGGAGATCAGCACCGGCAAGGCCATCGACCAGAAACGCCTGGTCGACGTCATCCAGAGCCATGACGTCAACGACGTCCTGGTCCAGGGCATCGGCCAGCCGAACGCCACCGGCGGCTTCACCTCGGCCAACATCCGATTCATGACCCCTGAATCGGCCAATCCGGCCCAGAAAGTCACCGAGATCCAGAACGCCCTGACCAGGGAACTGGGCCCGACGAAGTTCACCCGCACCGAGGTGGTCGGCCCCAGCATCTCCGGCGAGCTGTTCGGCAAGGGCCTGCTGGCCCTGGCGCTCGGCATCGGCATGATGATGACCTACATCTGGTTCCGTTTCGGCCGCTCCTTCGGGGTTGGCGCGGCGGTGGCCCTGCTGCACGACGTGATCCTGACCTTCGGCCTGTTCGCCCTCACCGACATGGAATTCACCCTGACGGCGGTGGCGGCCATCCTGACCATCATCGGCTACTCCGTGAACGACACCATCGTCGTCCTCGACCGGATCCGCGAGAACCTGCGCAAGTACAAGAAGATGCCCATGCAGGAACTGCTGGACCTGTCGATCAACGAGACCTTCTCGCGGACGATCATGACCGGCGTCACCGGCTTGATGGCCCTGACCGTGCTGGCGGTGTTCGGCGGCGAGGCCCTGTTCGGCTTCTCGGTCGCCATGATCTTCGGCATCGTGGTCGGCACCTTCTCCTCCTTCTTCCTGGCCGCCCCCATGCTGATGTGGCTGGGCGTCGTGCGCGGCGACGAAGAGGCCGAGGTACAGGTGCTGGGTCCCGCCTCGCGGGCCTGAGCACCCTTGCGGCAATGAAGGGCGTGGCGGGAGGCGACGATGGCGAGCAATGAACCCCGACCCCTCCGCCAGGCCCCGTCCATCGACGCCTGGGGCGGCGGCGGTTTCCGCGTCGCCGGCCTCTGGCGGCCGGGTTCGCTGCTGATCCTCGACGACGTGGCGCAGGACTGGCCGGTGCACAGCCTCTCCGCCCTGACCCTGGACGACTTCGCTCCCGTCTTCGCGGCCGGGCCGGCCGTCGAGTTCGTCCTGCTCGGCACCGGCCTCGCCCAGGCCCTGCCGCCCCGCGAGATCCGCGAGGGCCTGCGGGCCCGCGGCCTTGGCCTGGAATTCATGTCCAGCGAGGCGGCCGCCCGCAGCTATAATGTCCTGGCCTCCGAGGGCCGCCGGATGGCCGCCGCCCTGATCGCCGTCTGAAGTCTTGGCAGGTCCTTGCGAAGCGGCCTATAGCTGAGCCTCTGGGTAGGACTTTATCGAGGGGCTCGAACAATGACGGCGCTGCTGTCCAACTTCCGAAACACCATTATCGTCAGCTTCGTGCTGGCCCTTGTCATGGTCTACGCCTACTTCGCGGCGAACCAGGGCACGACGGCGGACTTCGCCATCGCCACGCTGCGCTGGCTGCACGTGCTCGCCGGCATCCTGTGGATCGGCCTGCTCTACTATTTCAACTTCGTGCAGATCCGCGTCATGCCGCAGATCCCGGCCGAGCTGAAGCCGGCGGTGTCCAAGTACATCGCGCCGGAAGCCCTGTTCTGGTTCCGCTGGGCCGCCCTGGCGACCTGGGTCGTCGGCGTCGCCCTGGCCTTCCACCGCGGCTACCTGGTGGAGACCTTCACCCTGGGCGCCACCGAGAACTTCGGCAACCCGGGCCACATCCTGCTCGGCATCGGCATGTGGCTGGCGACGATCATGTTCTTCAACGTCTGGGCCTTCATCTGGCCGGCGCAGAAGATCGCCCTGGGCATCAAGGAAGGCTTCGACGCCGACGCCAAGGCGGCTGCGGCCAAGAAGGCCATGCTGTTCTCGCGGACCAACACCCTGCTGTCGATCCCGATGCTGGTGACCATGACCATGAGCCAGACCGTCTTCGGATAGGGCCGGCTTTCCGCTAAGAGAAAGGCCCGCCGGCGACGGCGGGCCTTTTGCTTTGGATCCTGATGCAAGACCTCGACGCCCGCCTCGCCGACAAGGACCCCGACCGCTGGCTGTCCAGCCGCTTCGTCGCCGACGCGACGGCGCGGGCCGATCTGGTGGCCCTCTACAGCCTCGACAACGAACTTGCCGCCGTCGGCCGCAAGGTGCGCGATCCGCTGGTCGGCGAGATGCGCCTGGCCTGGTGGCGCGAGGCGCTTGAAGGGCTGATCGCCACCGGCGCGACGCGCGGCCACGCCGTGCTGGAGGGCCTGAAGGCCGCCCGCTTTCCTATGGATACCGTCGCCGGCCTGCCCGACCGCTACATCGACGCCCTGGAGCCCGCCGGTACCGACGAGGTCCTGCTGGCTCGCATCGACGAGACCGACGGCGTGGTCATGGCGCTCGCCGCCCTGCGCCTGCATCCGGACGCCAGGGTGGAACAGGTGGCCGACGCGGCCCGGGCGCTGCATCTGGCCAAGGCCGGACAGGCGGACCGGGCGGCAGTGACGGCGGTGCTGGCGCGCGGGCAGGGGGCTCTGGCCTCCCTCCCCACCGACGCCTTCCCGGCCGTAGCCCACGCGGCCCTGGCCAAGACCTACGCCGGTGGCGGCAGGCCGGGCCCGATCGGCAAACGCCTGCGGATCACCTGGGCCGTGATGACCGGCAAACTCTGATCCTTCTCCCGACAAGCGGGAGAAGGGTCTGGTGGCGCTCCGCCTATTTGTCCTCCGCCGTCCACTGGTCCAGCCAGCCCAGCACCTCATCGTGCCACTGCACGGAGTTCTGCGCCTTCAGCACCCAGTGGTTCTCCTCCGGGAAGTACAGGAACTTGCTCGGCACCCCGCGCCGCTGCAGCGCCGTGAAGGTGGCGATCCCTTCCTCCAGCGGCACGCGGTAGTCCTTGCCGCCATGCACCACCAGCATCGGGGTATGCCAGTCCTTCACGTGATTGGACGGGTTGAACTTGTCGTAGGTGGTGTTCGGGTCATAGGGCGTGCCGCCATTTTCCCATTCGCTGAACCAGAGTTCCTCGGTCGAATAGCCCATGAACCGGCTGTCGAAGATGCCGTCGTGGTTGACCAGGCACTTCCAGGGTTTCGCCCAGTTGCCGGCGATCCAGTTGACCATGAAGCCGCCGTACGAGCCGCCGAGCGCGCAGGCCCGGTCCCCGTCCAGGAAGCTGTACTTGCCGAGGGCGTGGCTCCAGCCCTTCTGCAGGTCCTCCAGCGGCCGGTCGCCCCAGTGCTGGCTGATCGCGTCGGTGAAGCCCTGGCCGTAGCCGGTCGAGCCGTGGAAATCGATCATCACCACCGCATACCCACGCGAGGCGTAGGTCTGGGCGTTCCAGCGGTAGTGGAACAGGTTGCCGAAGCTGCCCTGCGGCCCGCCGTGGATCAGGAAGGCGACCGGATATGTCTTCGAGGCGTCGAAGTTGATCGGCTTGACCAGGTAGCCGCGCACCGTCTCGCCGTTCCAGCCGGCGAACTCGAACTGCTCGTAGTCACCCCAGTCGATGTCCTTCAGCCGCGCCGCGTTCACGTCGGTCAGCGGCCGGGGCATGGCCTTGGCCTTGAAGTCCTGCACGAACAGCTGGGCCGGGGCGGCGAGGTCGTCCTGCGCATAGACGACGCCTGTCGGCGTCAGGCTGAAGGCGCTGACATGGCCGGGGCCGGTCTTCGGCGTCACCTTGCCGCTCTTGGCGTCAATGGCGAACAGGCGGGTCTGGCCGATGTCCTGGGCGGTGACGTACAGCGTCCTGCCGTCCGCCGACCAGGCCAGGCTCTCGGCCGAACGGTCCCAGCCGGCGGCCAGGTCGCGGGTCTGGCCGGTGGCCACGTCGCGCAGCTTGATCTGCCAGCGGTCGGCCTCGAAGCCCGGCCGCGCCATGGCCCGGTAGGCCATGGTCCTGCCGTCCGGCGAGAACACCGCGCCGGTGTCCCACGCCTTGTTGGCCTCGGTCAGGTTGACCGCGCCCTCGCCGCTCAGCGGAACCTGCCAGAGGTCGAAATTCGTCGACCAGGCCTCGGTCCTGCCGGCGATGCGCACCGAATAGACCACCGCCTTCGAGTCCGGGGTGAAGCTGAATTCGGTGTCGTCGCCGAACGGCTTGGAGGGGGCGTCCCCGTCGACGCCGCGCATCAGGTGGATGGCCTCGCCGGCCGCGACCGCCTTGCCGTCGGCGCCCAGGGGCAGGGCGAACAGGCTGTTGTTCTTGCCGTCGGCCCAGGCGTCCCAGTGGCGGATGAACAGCTTGTCGTGGACCACGCCGGTGGACTTGGGTGTCAGGTCCTCGGGCATCTTCTTCTTGCAGAGGATTTCCGGGCACTCGTTGTCGACGCTGAGGGAGACCACCAGCGTCTTGCCGTCCGGCGAGACCGCGAACGAGCCGACGTCCAGCGGCAGGTTGGTCACCTGGGTGACAGCGCCGCCGGCGACGTCCAGCCGGTAGACCTGGTCCAGGCCGCCGGTGCGGCCGGAGGTGAAGTAGATCGCCTTGCTGTCCGGCGACCAGCGCGGCGAGACCGCCCCGCCATCCGAGGCGGCCAGGCGCGTCGGCTTGCCGTCCCTGGCCTTCAGGTCAACCAGCCACAGGCTCATCGCCGCCTTGTTGGCGTGGTAGTCCATGGTCCGCAGGCTGTAGACGACGTAGCGGCCATCCGGGGAGACGCGCGGGTCGCTGACCCGGTCGAGGGTGACCATGTCCTTGGCGGTGAAGGGGCGGGCCTCTGCGGCGCCGGTAACCATGACGGCGGCGAGCGCGGCGCCGGCCAGCAGGCGGAATGCGAACTTCATACTGGGTGTTCCCGGGAAGACGTTTCGATTAGCGCGGACCCTAGTCCCGGGCCGAGATGGTTTCCAGCGATACCATCCCCGAACGACGCCTACTCCGCCGCCATCGCCCGCGCGCCCAGC
>SDZP01000663.1 GCA_004144935.1 Caulobacteraceae bacterium
TGGGCAGGAAGGGGAAGGGGTGGGCCGGGTCGATGGCCAGGGGCGTCAGCACCGGAAACAGCTTGTTCTGGAAGATCTCCTCGCAGGCCGGCCGGTCGATGGGGGTCACGTCGCGGGCGTCCAGCAGGCGCAGGCCCTCGTGGCCCAGTTCCGCGCGCAGGGAGCGCCAGATGCGTTGCTGGTCGTCCATCAGCTCGGCGGTGGAGGCGTTCAGCCGCTCCAGCTGTTCGGGCGGGGTCAGGCCGTCGAGGCTGACCTTGCGCACGCCCTCGCGGACCTGGCCTTTCAGGCCGGCGACCCGGACCATGTAGAATTCGTCGAGGTTGTTGGCGCTGATCGACAGGAAGCGCAGCCGCTCCAGCAGCGGGTGGCGCGGGTTTTCCGCCTCTTCCAGCACCCGCTTGTTGAACGCCAGCCAGGACAGTTCGCGGTTGAAGAAGCGCTCGGGCGAGGCCAGCAGGGTCTCATCAAGCGTGAGGTCCCGAAGGGCCGTCGGACTTCGGTGTGAAGAGCGGGCGGTCGCGGACTTGGACATCGGGACTCTATAGGCGGGTTCGGCCACCTTTGGCTCAACGATGTGACAGTTTCAACAGGCGGTCTGTCTCCGGGCCGATCGTCCTGACGAAAGTCAGGACCCACGGTCAGGCGACGGCGTGGCGGGTGGATCCTGACTTTCGTCAGGATGGTCGGAGTTTGGGGACCTTCAAGCCTCCTCGAACAGGTCCGAGGTCTCTTCCAGCAGTTCCCGCGCCAGCGCCCGGTTGATCGCCCGGCCGCGGGAGGCGGCGGCCTCGTCCATCTTCGCCGCCAGGACCCGCGCCGCGGCCACCGACCGCTCCATGCGGGTCAGCAGGTAGGGATAGAGGTCGTCGTCCGGCTTGATATGGCGGGCCTTGAACAAGGCCTCCAGCACCGCCCGCAGCTGGGCGTCGTCCGGCGGATCGATTTCTGCGACGGCGAGGGCATTGAGCCGCGAGCGGAGGTCCGGCAGGGCGGCGGGCCAGGCGAGCGGCCGCTCGCGTCCGGTCAGCAACACGGCCCGGCCCGCCTGGGCCTGGTTGAGCAGGTGGAACAGCGCCTCGTCCTCGCCCAGCAGGTCGGCGTCCTCCACAAGCACCGGGCCGGACCCTTCCAGGCTGGGGCTGCGTCCTGGAAACACCAGCTGCGCGCCATTGGCGTCCGCCCAGGCCTGGGCAAGGTGGGTCTTGCCGCTGCCGGCCGGTCCGACGAGCGCGAGGGCGCCGCGGCCCAGGCT
>SDZP01000219.1 GCA_004144935.1 Caulobacteraceae bacterium
AGCGACCTGGTCTTCGACGGCGAGGGGCGCCGTCCCTATGTCGAAAGCGACAGCCCCCGGCCGCTGAACGTCTACGGGGTCAGCAAGGCGCGGGCCGAGGCCGGGGTCCTGGGGCCGGGCGGCCGCCACCTGATGATCCGCACCGCCGCCTTTTTCTCCCCGTTCGATCCCCACAACTTCGCCGCCCATGTGGTCCACGCCCTGGGCGGCGGCCAGACCCTGAGCGCCGCCGACGATCTGGTCGTCTCGCCCACCTATGTCCCCGACCTTGTCGACGCCGTGCTCGACCTGTTGATCGACGGTGACACCGGCCTGCGCCACCTGGCCAACGCCGGCGCGGTCTCCTGGGCCGACTTCGCCCGCCTGCTGGCGCGGTCCCTGGGCCTCGACGAGACCCTGGTCCGCCCCGTCCCGGCCGCCAGCTTCGCCTGGCCCGCCCCGCGCCCGGCCTATGCGGCGCTCGGCACGGAAAGGGGCCTCATCATGCCCGGTCTGGAGGACGCCATCGCCCGCCATGCCGGCGCCTTGAGGGATGCTCAGTTCGAAGCGCCGTCCGCCGCGCTGGAGGGCCATCGGCGGCCAGAACCCCTCAACATGCCCCAGCCCTGACCTCCGGGCTTCGTGGAAGAGGAGGATGGAAAGCCGGCTCCGGACCGATATAGATGCCTGATGGAAGACGCCGACAAATCCCGCAAGAACGTTCGCGCCCGGGCCAAAGCGATCAAGCCTTTTCGCTGCAAGCACCTGATCGCGGTCATCGAGAACCCGTCCGACATCAAGAACATCGGCACGGTGATCCGCAACGTCAACGCGCTCGGGGTCGAGAAGGTGTATGTCGTCGACCCCCGCGGCGCCCTGCCGGACGACTGGCAGGAATTGCGCGGCGACCGGGCCATCTCGAAGATCTCGGTCTCGGCCGTGAAATGGACCTTCGTGAAGCGCTTCGACAGCACCGACGCCTGCTTCGACTATCTGGAGCAGAAGGGCTTCGTCTCGATCGTCACCTCGCCCCACGTGAAGGGCAAGGCCAGCATTTACCTCGATGAGGGTAACTACACCGTCCATCCCAAGCTCGCCGTCTGGTTCGGCAGCGAGGCCATCGGCATCAGCGACCGCGCGGTCGAACGCAGCGCGATGTGCGTCAGCGTCCCCATGTTCGGCATGATCGAGAGCCTCAACCTCGGCACCAGCTCGGGCATCGTCCTCTACGAAGTCGCCAAGCAGAGGCGGGATTATCAGAGCCGGTTCAGGCTGCGTGGCCAGAAGGGCGAACGGGAGACGCCGTTGCCGACGGTGATGGCGGCGGGGGAGTAGGGGCCAATTACCAGCTCGGCCGCCGCACGGTGAAGTCGTTGAACGGCGAGGACGTCAGGTCCCGCGCAATGGCTTTGGCGGCAATTGCGTAATCGACCACCAGGCAGACCGCCTCCATCGACCCGGATCCCGACGATCCCCCGTCGCAGTGGCCCAGTCCCAACCAGCCAGTCAGCGTATTGAGATAGTCCTCGAGCGCGTGACGGCGCTCCAGATCGGCCCGGGTTCCGCTGCCGGAAATCTCCTTGGCGACCAGCAGCGTCGCCAGCCGCTCTTCCGGAATCGCCTCGTAGCCGTCGGTCCTGGCGGCTGCGGCGATGGCCAGGATGACGTCCGCCTGGCGGTCGGGCCCTTCGGCGTGGTGCCGGGAGACCACGCCTCGCTCGCCGCAGACACCGGCGTGTTCGACAACGCTCCGCCCGTCGATCCAGGCTTCCCAATACAGCAGCGCTTGGCCTTGGCGCTTGTGGAATTTGACCATCTGGGGGGACTGATCAGCCGCTCTCAGTGTCTCGAAGTAAGCCTGGACCGCAGCGGGCTGGAGCACCCGCGTGCGTGGGCCTCCGGCAACCGACACACTGGTCGGCAACTCTGAAAAGCTGGTGGACAGCCAGCGTCCGGATTCACTTTCCGAAACAAGGACGGCTCCAAGGGGCGACAGCTGCCCGGGCGGCGAGTCTGAAACACGCTCCGCAACATCTTCGATCAGGCGCGCCACTGTCGCGCGTTCCTCGGGCGATAGCCGCGTCTGGAAGACTGCTGCAAGCGCCCGCTGGCTCGCCTGAGCGACCGCGCCGACACGTAGCGCCCAGCAGTCCCCCAACCATGCCACATAGTCGAGATCACCGACCGCAAAGAAGGTATCGCCGTCGCGCCAATAGCTACCGCGGCTCTTGCCCGGCGGCTGCAACGCGGGGTGCGCCATCGAAAAACTGAATGCCAGCTTTCCGAACTTCTCGAACGCCGCTTCGGGCGCACCGGCCTGCGCGAGCGCGGCGGCGAACGCCTCCACCGTCTGCTCGGCGGCCGCGTGACTGTCCGGCGTCGAGGTTATCATTCTCATGGTGATCAGCATGGCGCTCCCTCCGTTCCTGGGCTCACCGTCCTCAGAACGACCCGATCATCAGCAGGGCCAGAACGGGTGGATGGCCGACCTCGACCCGGCGATAGTTCACAAACGCCGCGCACTCGACCAAGGCCTCATACTGTTCCGGACACCGCTTGGCGAACGCTGCGGCGTTGTCGATCTGAAGCGTCAGAAGCTCCCCGCTTGCGACCGGCCGACTGATCATTCCGGCGTCGGCATCGTCAGCGCATGTCAGGCAGTCGATCCAAGCGTTCATGTTGGCGCCATAATAGCCCGGGAAGCCCAGGCAATCGGCGAACACCGCGTGGAAACTGTCCCAATCGACGATGCGATCGGCAGGGATTTGGGTGACGAGACTCTGCATGCCCTGAGCGTAGCGCGCGCCGGGCGGGCTGTCCGCCTCGGCTGGAAAGCGGACCTTAACTCGACCGGATCATCCTTGACGCGAAACTCAACTGGATAACCGCATGAGCTTCGGAAAAGAACCGTGATGGCCGCTGGGTCCGGCAAGGGCGTCGCGCCGGCCGCGCCGGCCGCGCCGGCTGCGCAGACGGCTGAGACGCGCCGCGGCGCCTATTGGCTCGGCCTCCTTACCGTTCCGATCGCCTTCGCTGTCGTAGGCCTTGTCGGCGGCGTCTCCGGCGAGCGCATGGCGGAGATGCTGGTCGAGATTCCCGTCGCCGCGATCAGCCTGACCCTGGTGGCGGCGGTCGTCCTTCTGGCCGCGGATTTCACCTTGAGAGCGCTGCGCTGGCGAAAGCCTTGGATGTTCTCGGTCGCCTGCGGGCTTGCGCTGTTCACCCTGTGCCTGCCGACCGGCCTTCCGCTTCACTATCTGGTCCTGCTGGCGCTCATCCCGGGCCTCTGCGGCGGATGGGTGCTGGGCTGGTCTCGTCGCTGAGCAGCCGGCTCCAGGCTCCGCACGAACCCCGCAACGGGTGGCGAGTGACCCTATCCGACGCTAGGTTCCGCCCATGCGCACCCGCATCATGTACATCGAAGACAAGTCGGGCGGTCTTACCGGGCCATGCCGGATCGGGCTGGTCCGGTTCTCGAAGACCGGCTCGACGCTCTATTATGCGGATCGCGCCTAAAAGAGCCTGACCGGCGCGGGTTTCAAGGCCAACTATTTTGACCAGGCCACAGGCGCCTCCTTCTGGATTTCCGGCCCTCGCCGCGACGGCCGCGACGGCCGCGACGGCCTCTATGGACGCGTCACCCAGCCGTACGATGTCGATGCGGACGTCGCGGACGCCTATTGGCGGGACATTCGAGGGCCGGGCTCGGCGGCGCCGGTCGCGACCGGCATGGGCGCCGATCTCAGGCCTCGAGCAGAGGACCGGATACCGTTCGAGGACAGGAACAGGGTTGAACAGCAACCCTTGGAGGGCCGCGATTGAGTGGAAGGCTGCTTGGATAGCATCGGCGGCCGGCAAGCCGACCGTCACTCTTCCTCGTAGAAGGCGTGCGCCCGGTTCTCGGGCTTGAGCAGCATGTAGAGCGGCGCCGCGCAAATTTCCTCAACCTCAAGCTCAAGGGTCGCCCCCCCTTCGCTCAGCCAGCGGCCCTTCCGATCAAGGGTCGAGCGCACGCGCTCAAAAGCCTTCTGGGCGGCGCTTGGCTCATCGGATGCCAGCACGTAACGGTGGCAATAGAACCCACGAGGCTGGGACACATCATCACCCGGTGGAGGAACGCTCCAGTCGAGTCTGCCGTGGACGAGGACGTAGTAGCAGCGCATGCCGCAAGTTCTGGCGCCGGCCCCGGATGGCCGCAACGGTGGTCTTCAAACCTCGCGACGATCGCCGACGAGATTGTAGAGGCGAGGGTCGCCGATCCCGTACGTCTCGCCGTACAGCGAGACGCAGTCCTGGCCCGGCAACAGGATCGGCTCGACCCGTCGGCCCGTCGTCAAGCCGCGGATCGCGGTCTCGAAGCTCTCGCCCGCCGACCAAACGGCGTCATGGATCAGGCTTGCTCCGAAGCATCGACCGGACTCACCGATGTAGAGGACGCCATCTCCATTGTCGGTTTCGGCAATCGGAATGAGGGTCTCTCCCAGCAGGAGAGCGAGCGCCGCCGCCTCTGGCGGCTCATCGAACAACTGGCCGAAATGAATGTCACTTGTCGCACAGTCGACTCCCGGCCCAGTTTTACCGACCCGCAGTCCGGCGAATGCCGATAGCAGCTCGGTGGCCGGGTGATCGATCGGAGGCGGCGCGACCAGATCGACTCGTCGCCCAGGCCTCCAGCCCGCTTTGACGAACAACGCCACGACGTCTGCGGGAAGCTGCCTCATTCGCAAAAACTATGCGGTGAGCGAGCCCGGTTCAATGCAGCCGCCAAGACCCGCGCTTTCGCATCATGCTATCTTCAAGCGGTCCGAAAGCCGTGGCCACGCCATCGCCAAGGCCAGCCCCACGGGGCGGAAAGCCGAGATCGCCATGCGCCGAACCACCGACGGCCCGCCGAACGATCCGGACTCCGGCGCCGCGCCGCCCGGCCGCGCCTGGGGGCCGTTGCCGCCGGCGGTGCGGGGATTGGCATTGCGGTGCGGGGCCGATCCGCCGCGCGGGGCGGCGCGGGTGCTGCTGCGCCAGACCGGGACGATGCGGGCCGACGCCGCCGCGCCCTGGGCCGCCTTCACCGCCCGCCAGGTCTATGAGCTCGAGCAATGCGGTTTCGAATGGCGGGCGCGGACGGGCCCGCTCGGCGCCGTCACCGTCACCGACGCGCTGGACGACGCCGGCCCCCGGCTGACCGTCAGGGCGCTCGGCCTCATTCCCCTGGTCCGGGCCCGGCCTGACGCGGCGCTGATCAAGGGCGAGCTGTTGCGCTACCTGGCCGAACTGCCCCTGGCCCCCGACGCCATCGTGGCCAATCGCGGCCTGGCTTGGGAAGACCTGGGAGGCGGCGTCCTGCGGGTCAGCGCCGCGTTCGGTGATGTGCAGGCGGGCCTGACCCTGACCCTCGGCGAGGACGGCCTGGTCGCCTCGGCCTTCGCCCCGGACCGCCCCCGTCTGGTGGGCGGGGCGACCGTGGAGACCCCCTGGCATTGCACGATGGGCGACTACCGCGCCCGCGATGGCCGCCTGGTCCCTTTCGAGACCCAGGCCGCCTGGGCCCTGGACGGCGGGATCGTCCCCGTCTGGCGGGGCCGGCTGACCGACTGGCGGCTGGCGTGAGGCCGCCGGGGCCCCGGCGGTCCGACGCCTGGCGGCTGAACGCCGTGCGCGGCGTCCACACCGTCATCTACCTGGTCATGGCCTGCGCCATCCTGGCCGTGCTGTGGGCCGGGCTCAGCGGCGCCAGCGGCCCCTGGCTATGGCTGGCCGGCGCCCTGGCGGCTGCGGAGGCCGTGGTGTTCGTGGCCAGCGGCATGAAATGTCCGCTGACCGGCCTGGCCAGCCGCTACGGCATGCCGCCCGGCGGGGCGGACACCTGGCTTCCCGAGCGCCTGACGCGCCACACCCTGGCGGTGTTCGGCCCGCTCCTGGCGCTCGGGGTCGGCCTGCTGGCCCTAAGGACGTTGCGGGGCGGCTGAGCCCCTCAGTGCAATGTCTCCTCCGGCGGCGCCTTTCCCTTCGCGGCGCGGGCCCGGCTCCACATGTTCAGGGCTTCGACGCCGGCCGAGAAGGCCATGGCGGCGTAGATGTAGCCCTTGGGC
>SDZP01000664.1 GCA_004144935.1 Caulobacteraceae bacterium
ATCCAGACCCACCCCGGCTCAGGCGGAACGAGGGCTTACCTTGAGGCGGCCGGGCCCGGCCATCACGAATGGCAAGCTAGAGCATCTCCAGCGGCGACGGCCCGCGCGGCGGCGCGAAGGCGGCGTCGAGCTCGGCGCGCTGGGCGGCCGTGAGCATGATGCCGGCCGCCGCGGCGTTCTCTTCCACGCGCGCCGCGTGGCTGGCCTTGGGGATGGCGATCACGTCCGGCCTGCCATCGGCGGGCGCCAGCAGCCAGGCCAGGGCCGCCTGCGCCGGCGTCATGCCGTGGCGGCGCCCGAAGGCCACGAGCGCGGGCGCCTCGAGCAGCCGGGCCTGCTCGATCGGCGAATAGGCCATCACCGGCATCCGCTGCCCGGCCATCCAGGGCAGCAGGTCCCATTCGATGCCGCGCCGGCCGAGGTTGTAGAGCAACTGGTCGGTCTGCACGTCCCGCCCGCCGGGTAGCGCCCACAGCTCGCGCATGTCGGCCAGGTCGAGGTTGCTCACGCCGAACTGGCGGATCTTGCCGGCCTGCCGCAGCGACTGCAGGGCCGCCAGCGTCTCGGCCAGCGGCACGTTGCCGCGCCAGTGCAGCAGGTAGAGGTCGATGCGGTCGGTGCCCAGGCGCCTCAGGCTGCGCTCGCAGGCCGCCGCCGTACCCCGCGCCGTGGCGTTGTGCGGATAGACCTTGCTGACGATGAAGGCATCGTCCCGCCGGCCGCGCACGGCCTCGCCGACCAGGCTTTCGGCCAGCCCGTCGCCGTACATCTCGGCGGTGTCGATCAGCGTGCAGCCCAGGTCCAGGCCGCGTTGAAGCGCGGCGAGCTCCTGCGCGCGCAGGGCCGGCGATTCGCCCATGCACCAGGTGCCCATGCCGAGGGCGGACACGGCCTCGCCGCAGGGAAGAAGAACGGTGTTCATGCGGTTCATCTTAGCGACGACGACGCGCGCCCGGCCGCCCCCGCATCGCCGGGAATCGTGTCGAAATGGCTTCGGAAGGCCGCCTCTAGCGGGTCGAAATGCGTCGAAAGGCGTCGAAAGCGCTGCCGGCTTACACGATGTTGCCAGCGGCCGGGGCATCTTTACCTGCACGCGGCAACCGAGGGGGCCGTCCGCGCGTTGTGTGCCTTAAGGTGGCATGCCGACCACGGCGCGCCACGCGGCGGCCTGGTCCCGGCCGGTCGCCCGACATCCGGACAGCGATGCCGGACGGCGCCGCACCGCCGGCCACCGCCACGACATGA
>SDZP01000665.1 GCA_004144935.1 Caulobacteraceae bacterium
CAGGATGCGGCGGGGGTCGCGGCCTTTAGCGGCCGGCGCCTGAAATTTAGGCGCCGGCGCGTTCGCCATTCTGGGAGGTCCGGGATGACGAAGCGGCGGAATTGGAGGAGAGTGCCGCCAAGAGCGCAGCAGCGCCGATGGGAAACGCCGATGACCTACCAACGCATCCGGGTTGAGCCGCAGCCGCGTGGCTTTGGCGCCGCCGTCACCGGACTCGACCTTTCCCGACCCCTGCCGGCCGACACGCTGGCCGAGGTCCGCCAGGCCTGGGCGGCGCATTCGGTGATCTGCTTCCCGGGCCAGCCGATGGACCTCGACGCCCTCGAGGCCTTCACGCTGCAACTCGGCCCCTTCGGCGAGGACCCCTTCATCAAGCCAATGCCGGGCCGGCCCAATGTGCTGGAGCTGCGCCGCGAGCCGGACGAGACGGCGACCAACTTCGGGGCCGGCTGGCATTCGGACTGGAGCTTCCAGCCCGCGCCGCCGGCCGGCACCATCCTGCATGCCCAGGTCGTGCCCCCGGTCGGCGGCGACACCCTCTATGCCGACTGCTACCGGGCCTACGAGACGCTGTCGGACGCCATGAAGGCCATGCTTGCGCCGCTGCGGGCCGTGCACAGCGCCCGCCAGGCCTATGGGCCGTCCGGCGTCTTCGCCAAGGAGACTCAGCAGCGCACGATGCAGATCGTGGTCAGCGAGGAGGCCGAGAAGACCGTGGCCCATCCCCTGATCGTCACCCACCCGGTCAGCGGCCGCAAGGCGCTGTTCTGCAGCCCGGTCTACACCGTCGGCATCGAGGGCATGACCCGGCCAGAGGGCATGGCCATCCTGCGCTTCCTGTTCGAGCACATCGTCCAGGACGACTTCGTCTATCGCCACCATTGGGCGGCCGACATGCTGACCCTGTGGGACAATCGCTGCACCCTGCATTTCGCGGACGGCGGCTACGATGGCCACCTGCGGGTGATGCATCGAACGACAGTGGCCGGGGATGCGCCCCAAGCCTAGCAATGGGCCTGACGCTCGCCGCCGACCGTGGGCTGGTGCATAGTGGCGCGAACCCGGAGTTCCGCCGTGAAGTCGCCGCCGCCCAAGACCCGTCTCTCCGACCTCAAGGGCGGCTCGCCCCCCACCGGCAAGTTCGAACCCCCGACCCCGAAGGTCAGCCGCCAGAAGAAGGGCAAGGTCCTGACCCCGGCGGAAAAGGCGGCCTTCCTGGCCTCGCGGCCGGACCTGAAG
>SDZP01000666.1 GCA_004144935.1 Caulobacteraceae bacterium
CGCCGCGACGTGTTTTTCGACCTTGTCGATGGCCTTGTCCTCGATCAGAGGCCCGACCTTCACACGGTCTTCGAAGGCGTTCCCGACCACGATCTTCGCGACCTCGGCGGCCAGTTTCTCGGCATAGGTCTCGGCGACCGACCGTTCCACATAGACCCGGTTGGGACAGACGCAGGTCTGGCCCGAGTTCCTGAACTTGCCTTTGATGGTCTCGGCGATGGCCAAGTCCAGATCGGCGTCGGCGAAGACGATCAGGGGGGCGGCGCCGCCCAACTCCATCGACACCCGCTTCAAGGTCGGGGCGCACTGTTCCGCCAGCTTGCGGCCCACGCCGGTCGAGCCGGTGAACGACAGTTTGCGGATCAAGGGGCTGTCGGTCAGCACCTTGCCGATGGTCGCGGCGTCGCCCGTGACGATGGACAGGGCGCCCTTGGGCAGACCGGCCTGATAGGCCAGTTCGGCCAGGGCGATGGCGGTGAAGGGGGTCTGGCTGGCCGGCTTGACCACGGCGGTGCAGCCGGCGGCGAAAGCGGGGCCCAGCTTGCGGGTCAGCATGGCCGCGGGGAAGTTCCATGGCGTGATCAGGGCGCACGGCCCGACCGCCTCGCGATAGGTCAGGATCAGATGGCCCAGCGGACTGTCCTGGGTCTCGCCGATCAAGCGTTCGGCCTGGCCCGCGAACCATTTCAGGAAGCCGTTGGCGTATGTCACTTCGCCTTTGGCCTCGTCGAACGGCTTGCCGTTCTCCAGCGCCATCAGCGCGCCCAGCCCCTCGACATTGTCGTCGATCAGCGCGGCCCATTTGCGCAGGAAGGCGGCGCGCTCATGAGGATCGGAGCGGGACCAGGTCTTGAACGCCTCGGCCGCCGCCGCGATCGCCCGTTCGGTTTCGGCGGCGCCCAGGTCGGGGACATGGCCGATGACTTCGCCAGTCGCCGGATCATCGACGGCGATGCCTGCACCGTTCGCAAGGATGGGCTCTCCGGCGATCAAGGCGTGCTGGCGCAGCAGCGCAAGGCCGGCGTGGCGGGCGGTGTGGTTCACGAGAGAAGCTCCTGTCGCGGTCCTGAAACGAACAAGGCCCCGACGATGCGGGGCCTTGCAAGTCCGACGATGCAGCCGAGGCTGCGGCCGTCGATTAGTTCTTGGCGTCTTGGGCGGCGCCGGTCACGGCTTGGCCGGCGGCTTGGGTATCGCGGCCCACGCCTTCGACGGTATTGCAGGCGGCGGTGGTCAGGG
>SDZP01000220.1 GCA_004144935.1 Caulobacteraceae bacterium
CTTGCCGAACAGCTTGCCGTCGCCGACCACGATGACGCTGGCCTCGCCGCGCAGGTGCTGAAGCCCGGCGAGGCCAGCGTCATCGTGGTCGGCGACGGCAAGCTGTTCGGCAAGAGCCTGAAGGAAGCCCTGCCGGGCGCCGAGGTCATCCCCCTGGCCGACCTCGACCTCGACAGCCCCACGCTCAGGAAGGCGAAGTGAACGGCGGCTCACGGATTGGCCGCGTCCTGATCATCGCCGGCTCGGACAGCGGCGGCGGCGCCGGCATTCAGGCCGACATCAAGGCGGTGACGATGCTGGGAGCCTACGCCGCCACCGCCGTCACCGCCATCACCGTGCAGAACACCCTGGGCGTCACCGGCGTGCACCCGATCCCGCTGGACATCATCGAGGCGCAGGGCCGGGCGGTGCTGGACGACATCGGGGCCGACGCCATCAAGACCGGCATGCTGGGCGACGCCGGCACGGTCGCCGTCGCCGCGCGGCTGATCGACAGCGCCAGGAACAGTATGGGGCGGGGCGTGCCCGTCGTCATCGATCCGGTGATGATCGCCAAGGGCGGGGCCAGCCTGCTGGACCCCCACGCGATCGCCGCCGTGCGGGCCGAACTGCTGCCCCGCGCCACCCTGTTGACCCCCAACGCCCCCGAGGCCGAGGCCCTGACGGGTCTGCCGGCGACCAGCACCGACGACCTGCGCCGCTGCGGCTATGAACTGCTGGAGGCCGGGGCGAAGGCGGTGCTCATGAAGGGCGGCCATGTGCCGGGCGACCGCCTGGTCGACCTCCTGATCACCCGCGACGGCGAAACCGCCTTCGAGGATGTCCGCATCGACACCCGCCACACCCACGGCACCGGCTGCACCCTGGCCAGCGCCTGCGCCGCCGGCCTGGCCCAGGGGCTCGACCTGACCGCCGCCGTGGCCCGAGCCTGGGACTATGTCCATCGGGCCATCGAGGCGGCGCCGGGCCTGGGAAAAGGGCATGGCCCACTGGACCACGGCTGGATGCTGCGCAGCCGTTAACCTGTTGACCGGGCGCGACAAATTGCGCGGTGACAGGCCCCCGAGCGCATGATTCCCTTCCCGCCAAGTCGGGGAGCCCACCATGCGTTTGATCATCGCCATGGCCGTGACGGCCGTCGTCCTGCCCACCGCCGCCCTGGCCGAAACCTGGCTGCCGGTCGCCAAGGGCGGAGCCCATGTCTCCTATGCCGATCCAGACGCCCTCACCGGGGACGACGGCGAGGTGGTGGTTCGCGAAATGAAGGTCTACGACCCGCCGATCACCTTCGACGGCCAGACCATCCAGGCCCGCATCGTCAACTACCGCTTCGCCTGCGACACCACCCGCTTCAAGATCCTCGACGTCGAGAACGTCGACGAGAACGGCAAGAGCCTGGGCGTTAGCCCCGTCGCCGAGGACTGGCGCGAGCCGGTCGCCGCCGGCACGATCGGCGACAAGCTGGCCGCCTTCGGCTGCGGGCGGATGTCCATGGACCCCAACGGGGCGGTGACCCGCTCTTCGGCCATCCGCGACGGTCGGTGGATGCTGTCGCAGTAGGGTCCGAATCGGCCACACTGGCGCATGCTCTACACCCGCCTCGAAGAGATCGTCCGCGCCGCCCCGACCCTGATGACAGCGCTGCGCCATGCGCGGGACCTGGACCTGCCCGACTGGCTGATTGTGTCCGGGGCCGTCTACCAGCGGGTCTGGAACCACCTGACCGGCCGTGACGCCGACTATGGGGTGCGCGACTACGACCTCGCCTACTGGGACGCCGACACCTCCTACGAGGCCGAGGACGTCTTCATCAAGCGGGCGGCCGCCCTGTTTCCGCCCCCGCTGGACGCCCTGGTCGAGGTGCGTAACCAGGCCCGCGTCCATCTGTGGTTCGAGGACCATTTCGGCGAGACCTACGAGCCGTTGGCCAACAGCGCCGAAGCCCTGGGCCGCTTCGTGGCCCCGGCCTTCGGCGTCGGGATCCGGCTGGAGAAGGACGACCGCCTGACCATCGAGGCGCCCTTCGGCCTCGACGACCTGTTCGCCATGACCCTGCGCCCGAACCCCGACCGACCGCTGGCCAGGGGGTGGGAGAAGACCACGACCTCGGCGCGTAATCGCTGGCCGGAAGTGACCATTATCCAGCCCCCCGGCCAAGGCTGACCTCAAAGTCGTCCGGTGCCGTCGGCGACAAGGAGCAAGCCATGCGGCAATGGACCGTCGACGCCTTCGCCGCCGCGCCCTTCAAGGGCAACCCCGCCTGTGTCGTGGAGCCCTTCGACGCATGGCCTGGTGAGACCTGGATGCAGGCCCTGGCGGCGGAGAACAACCAGTCGGAAACCGCCTTTCTGCTGAAAACCGCCGACCCGGCCCGCTTCGGCCTGCGGTGGTTCACACCCGCCATGGAGGTCCCGCTCTGCGGCCACGCCACCCTGGCTGCAGCCCATGTGCTGTTTGCCGAGCTGGCCCTGGACGTCGCTGAAGTCGTCTTCGACACCCGGTCCGGCCCGCTCGGCGTACGGCGGGAGGCGAGCCGCTACGCCATGGACTTCCCCGCCGATCCGCCCCGCCGCACGGCCACGCCGGTAGGGTTGGCGGAGGCGCTTGGCGTGGAGCCAGCCGAGGTGTGGGCCGGCGCCTACCTGGTCGCCGTGCTGGACAGCGAAGCCACCGTCCGGGGCCTGACACCGGACATTCCCGGCCTGGGCGGGATTTCCGGCGAGGCCACGGACGGTCCTGGCAACATCTGCGTCGCGGCGCTGGCCGATGCGGCAAGCTCCTACGAGGTCGTCAGCCGTTTCTTCGCGCCCGGCTCAGGGATTCCCGAAGACCCGGCGACCGGGTCGGCCCACTGCATCCTTGCGCCCCTGTTCGCGGACAGGCTGGGCCGGGCCCGCATCCGCTTTCACCAGGCCTGTCCCGGCCGGGGCGGCGATCTCGACGTCGAGGTCGCGGGCGAACGCGTCATCCTGCGGGGCCGGGCGGTGACCGTGATCGAGAGCGTGCTTCGGGTGGCCGCCCAAACGTAAAGCGCCCCCGCCGGGCAGGCGGGGGCGCTGACGGGACTCGCAGTCGGGGGGAAGAGCGAGCCCCGGATCTTCGGTCGGACCCTAGTAGCGGCGGTGGCCGCGGTCCTGACGGTCATGACGCTCCCAGCGGATCTTGGCGCTGAGCACGTCGAAGCGACGGTCGAGGTCGCGGCGTTCCCAGGTCTGCAGCCCGGCGGTGGCCCGGTAGCGGGCTTCCAGACGGGCGATGCCGCGGAATTCGTTGCGCAGGTTGCCGGCTTCGCGGCGGGTCAGCGCGCCGTTGCGAACGCCTTGGTCGATCCGGCGATCAAGCTGGGCCTGACGCTGGTTGATGTTCTGCCACGGGGCCGCGAGGGCGGGGGCAGCGGTCGCCGCCAGGGCCGAGGCGGCGAGGATGGCGAGAGCAAACTTTTTCATCCTGTTGTCCTTCCTGATGACGCCGCCTGAAGTGACGACGTTGAAGCCAACAGAACACCTCGCGCCTGAAATGGTTCTGAGCGGTTCGTTGTCTGGCGTTCAGAAATGGACTTAGCCAACCGCCGCCCGGCCGGGACAGGTCGTCGCCTGGCTGTGGCCGGCCACGGCATTCTCGATGGCGACATAGAGCCGCTGCAGTTCGATCGGCTTGGAGACGTGACCATCCATGCCGACGGCCAGATACTGCTCGACCTGGTAGGTCATGGCGTTGGCGGTCAGCGCCAGGATGGGGATGCGCGGCAGGGACCGCCGGCGTTCCTCGGCGCGGATGGTCTCGGTCGCCTCGACGCCGTCCATGACCGGCATCTGGATGTCCATCAGGATCAGGTCGAAGCCGCCGGTGCGCCAGGCCTCGACCGCCGCCGCGCCGTCGGCGGTGATGGTCAGGTCGACGTCCAGCGGGTCGAGGACGGCGCGCAGAACCTTCTGGTTGGTCAGGTTGTCCTCGGCCGCCAGGATGCGCAGCGGGCGGCCGTCGCCTTCCTCGGCCTCGGTCGCGGCGGCGGCTTCCGGAATGATCATCTCGCCGCGCGCCAGCGGCAGGTCGACGATAAAGGTCGAGCCCTCGCCCTCGGCGCTGCGGGCGATGATCTGGCCGCCCATCAGCTGGGCCAGTTCGCGGCAGATGGCCAGGCCAAGCCCGGTGCCGCCGAACTGCCGGGTGGTGGAGTTGTCGGCCTGGACGAACTTGTCGAACAGGCTGGGCAGCTTGTCGGAGGCGATGCCGACTCCGGTGTCCGCAACCGTCAGGCGCAGGGTGTCGGTCGGGCCAAGGCTGAAGCGGGCGGCGACCGCCCCCTCGACCGTGAACTTGATGGCGTTGCTGAGCAGGTTGCCGAGAATCTGGCGCAGGCGGTCGCGGTCGCCCCGCCAGGCGCCGGCCACGTCCGGCTCGATGGTCAGGTCGAAGCGCAGGCCCTTTTCCTGGGCCATGACGCCGTAGACCTTGCGGCTGGCCTCGGCCAGTTCGGTCAGGTCGAAGTCGGCGGGGCTGAGCTCCAGCTTGCCGGCCTCGATCTTCGACAGATCCAGCACGTCGTTGAGCACCGCCAGCAACAGTTCGCCGGACTCGCGGATGACGCCGAGGCGCTCGCGCTGGCGCTCGTCGAGGTCGCCCCGGCTCATCACGTCGGCCATCGCCAGCACGCCGTTCAGCGGAGTGCGGATCTCATGGCTCATGTTGGCCAGGAACTGGCTCTTGGCGACATTGGCGCTGTCGGCCTGGTCGCGGGCGGTGACCAGGGCCCCCATGGTGTCACGCAGGGAGCGGTCGTTGGCCTCGAGCTTGGCGAGCAGCTGGTTGAAGCTGCTGGCCAGGCTCTGGAACAGGCCGTCGTCGGTGGTCTTTTCCTCGACCTGCTTGAACTGTCCGCTGCGGGCCACCTCCTCCATGGCGCGCGAGAGCCGGTCGACCGGGGCGGTGATCCGCCGGGCCAGGCCGCGCGACAGGAACAGGGCCGCCCCCGCAGCGCCGAAGAACAAAGCCATGGTGAGCGCCAAAAAGCGGGGCAGCATCTTGGCCAGGCTGGGGTCCACAACCCCGATACGAAGTTCGCCAACCACGCGATTTTCGTAGATCACGGGTTCAGCAAGTATTCTGACACCCGCAGGAGTGGCGTCTTCTGTTTTCGATGCGACGATCCGGCCCTTGTCATCACGCAACTCTGCGGAGATCACCGACCCGGGCTTGGCGGCCGCCTCGACCGCGGCCTGGGCGCTGGTGATGTCGTGGCGGGCCAGGGCCGGAGCGGCGACTCCTGCCATGATGTTGGCGAGAACCTCTTGCGTGGCAACGGTTTGCTGGCGCGCCACGGTCCACTGCTGGAACAGGAAACTGGCGCAGGCGACCAGCAGCACGGCCAGCGTCGTGACCAGGGCGACACTGGCGATCCTCGCCTGGAAAGGGGCGTGATGCGCGGTCTCTAGCGATGGCGTCGGCTGCTGCATTTGCCCGAAGTCTTGGCCCCTGTTCCATGCCTTATCGCGCAATCTTCCTAACGCTTCGCTTCCACGGCGAATTCTCGTGTCACGTGCGACAAAGTTAACCAATGATTCAGCTTGGACGAGTTTAAGATTTCATTTACTATCCTTACTGACCGGTTAACCGGGCTTTTCAGGAGGGTGTGAAAGTGGACAAGGCATTTGTGGCGCAGCGTGTGGCCACCAAGCTGTTCTCGACCGAGAAGGCCATCGATGCGGCCATGGTCGAAGCGGCTGAACTTCTGGCCGGCGCCGTAGAGGCTCGCGCCCAGCTGAAACTGTCGGCGGTGACCGGCGACAAGGCGCAGGCCAAGCTGGTGGAGGCCATCAGCGCCCTCGCCCTGGCCCGTACCGCCATCGTCGACATGCACCACGAAATGGCGGACCTGAAGCTCCGCGTCGGCATCCGCACCAAGCTGATCGGCGTCGAAGAAAAGCCCGACACGGGCGGCCAGACCGGCCACCTGCGCGACGTCGGCTAATCAGCCTA
>SDZP01000667.1 GCA_004144935.1 Caulobacteraceae bacterium
TGATCGAGGCCGTGACCTCCGCCCTGGAGGTCGAGCGTCGGGAAAAACGCATTGGCTCGGCGCTTGAAGCCGCCCCGGAGGTCAGCGCGCCGGCCGAACTCGCCGCCGCTTTTGACGGCCTGGACGCCGCGGAAGTCTTCCGCACCTCCTCGGCCCGTTTCCGTGAAGGTCAGCTCAGCGTCGATCCGGCCAAGGCCGACGGCGCCAAGTGCGACCGCTGCTGGCGCATCCTGCCGGAGGTAAAGAGCGAAAGCCGCCTTTGCCTGCGCTGCGAGGATGCGGTAGCCGACTGGGATGCAAACCGTGGCTAAGTCCCGCCTGCCCCTCATCGCCTACGGCCTGGCCGCCCTCGTGGTCGTTCTCGACCAGATCAGCAAGTTCTGGATCCTGGGACGGCTGACGCCGGGCGAAAGCTTGGCCGTCCTGCCGTTCATGAACTTCACCCTGACCCACAACACCGGGGTCTCCTACGGCCTGTTCAACAACTTCGGCCAGGCCGGCCGCTGGCTGTTGTCGCTGTTCTCCCTGATCGTCGCGGTCACCCTGGCCGTCTGGGTGCGCAAGGCCGACAAGCGGCTGTCGGCCCTGGGCGTCGGCCTGATCATCGGCGGCGCCCTGGGCAACCTGGTCGACCGAGTGCGGCTGGGCTGGGTCGTGGATTTTGTCGACTGCTCGGCCCTGCACTTTCCCTGGATTTTCAACATCGCCGATTCGGCCATCAGCATCGGCGTCGTGCTGTTCCTCGTCGAACTCGTCGTCACGCCGGACAAGAAGCCCGAGGCCAAAGGATCCGGGGAAGCGACGCTCTAACAAAGATTGGCTAAAGTGTTGGGATGGGCTATGGCGTCGGTCAGCATCATGAAGGCCGGGGGGCCTGACTAGGAGCGTCGTCTTGACGGGTATTCTTCGCGTTTCGATCCTGGCCGCCGCCGCCGTGTCGTGCGTCGCGCTGAGCGGCTGCGCCGCCGGCCGCCGCATAGCCCAGACGCCGGGCGTCCTGCCGGACGAATTCCGCATCCAGTCGCGCCAGCCGCTCTACGTGCCGCCGGAATATTCCCTGCGTCCGCCGCAGCTCGGCAAGCCCCGGCCCCAGGAGCTGCAGCCCGAGACCGCCGCCCGCGCCGCCTTGGTCGGCCAGCCGGTCGCCAACCGCGACGCCAGCGAGGGCGAGCGCCTGCTGCTGGCCAAGACCGGCGTCGTCGACCACCGACTTGATGTTGCCCATGCTGGCG
>SDZP01000668.1 GCA_004144935.1 Caulobacteraceae bacterium
TGGCTATACAGGTCGGACTTGCGCGCCGACTGGCCCTCCAGGGGCGAGTTGCGGCCGATGACCGCCTCGATGATCGAGATTTCCCCGCCCTGGCCGGCGATGGCGACCGGCTTGTCCTCGCGCACCAGCTTGAATTTGGCGCGGGCGATCAGCTCCTCCAGCGCCTCCTGCTCGCCCTCCAGCATCAGGGTGTCGCCCGGACGGATGCGGACGTTGAAGTGCGGGCTGGGGTTCCGCTTGCCCTCGCGGATCAGGGCCAGCAGCCGCACTTCGCCCGACGACATCTCGGACAGGCCGGACACCGTCAGCGGATCGCAAGCCCAGTCGGCCGGGACGCGCGCCTCGGTCGCATAGCTGTTGGCGGCCAGTGCGGCCTTCAGGCTGGTGGCCCCCTGCCGATCCTTGGGCAGCAGCCGATAGGCCACGGCCAGGAAGACCAGCGCCACCGCCGTCAGCGCCAGGCCGACGGGCGCGTAGTCGTACATGCTGAACGGCCGCCCCAGGATATCCTGGCGCACCTCGGCCACGATGATGTTGGGCGCGGTTCCGACCAGAGTGACCATGCCGCCGGCCATGGCCCCGAACGCCATGGGCATCAGCAGGCGCGACGGGGAGGTCCCGGTGCGCCGCGCCACCTGCAGCGCCACCGGCATCATGATGGCCAGGGCGCCGACGTTCTTGGTCGCCATCGACAGGACGGTGACGGCGGTGGTCAGGACCGGCGCCTGGCTGCGCTCGGTCTTCAGCAGCGGCAACACACGCCGCATGGCCAGCTCGACGATTCCCGACCGGGCGAAGGCGGCCGACACCACCAGGGCGCAGGCGATGATGACGGTGACGTCGTTCTTGAACCCGTCGAAGGCCTTGTCCGCCGGGATGATTCCCACCGCCAGGCCCAGCACAAGGGCCGTCACCGCCACCAGATCATATCGGAACCGGCCCCAGATGAAGGCGCCGATGGTCAGGGCGACCAACCCGAAGGCGAGAGACTGCTGCAGGCTCATGCGCCCTCCCAAGCGACGATGACAGTTCGGCTAACGCGCCGCCGCCTCGAGGGCTGCCTGGGCAGGGCCCCCTCATCCGGCGGGACGGCGCAGGGGCGTGGGTTCCATTCAAGGAACCAAACTGAGCCATTGAGGTTCACAGAGGCGAACTCAATGGGAGAAACGTTCATGAAAACGCTCACTGTCGCCATGGCCGCCGCTGCGCTGGCCCTCAGCCTGTCGGCCTGC
>SDZP01000221.1 GCA_004144935.1 Caulobacteraceae bacterium
TCGCCGGGAAGAGCGGAGGTGGGGGGAGGTTGCGCGGGGCTCTGGCTGGCCTAGCGCCCCTCCCCCGTCCGCAACCCCTCCACCAGCCGGTCCACCAGCCCCTTCAGCGCAGCGGCGTCGCCGATCGGCAGGGGCAGCTGGCAGAAGACCGAGCCCGGCACCGCCATGGCCGCCTCGCGCAGGTCGCGCGCCTTGTCGGTCAGGTCGATGATCACCCGCCGCTCGTCGGCCGGGTCGCGGGTGCGGGTCAGCAGGCCGGCGGATTCCATGCGCTTGAACAGCGGCGTCAGGGTGCCGGAATCGAGGCCGAGCTTCTGGCGCAGCTCGCCCACCGTCTGCGGCGCGCGCTCCCAAAGGGCGAGAAGGGCGATGTACTGCAGGTAGGTGAGGCCCAGCGGGTCCAGCAACGGCCGGTAGATGCGGGTCATCAGGTTGCTGGCGGAATAGAGGGCGAAGCAGAGCTGCAGGTCGAGGCGTAACGGGTTCGGCGGCTCGGCGTCGGTCTCTGCGGCGATCTGGGCCAAATCAAACTCCCGGCTGTCGAAAGCCCCTGCCCTCTTATGGCCGTCCCCGCGACGATCGATCAAGGGCGGCTTGGGTTTTGACGTGGCGGTCCGGCCATGCCATATAACTTATAACACGTTATAAAATTTATCGGGGAAACCAGGGTGACACTGACCACGCATCGCCGCTTCGTGACGCCGGCCGCCAACGAGACCATCGAGGCGCTGGCGGCGCGGGCCGTGCCCGACCAGCCGCTGCAGGCGGCCGTCGACCAGATCAAGAGCTACAACATGCACATCTTCGTCCTGCGGCGACCGGCCGGCCTGCTGCTGGGCAGTGACGTGGTGTTCGTGGAGCCGCCGCTGCAATGAGCGACGGCGGCGGACCCCTGCCCCCGAATTCGGTCACGGCCGAGGCGGTCATCGTCGGCGCCGAGATGGCGGCCGGGCATGACGGCCAGGCCGAGCTGGCGGTCCGCATCCTCTATCCGAACGGCGTGGTCGGCGTGGTGCTGCTGGATGCGGCGACCGGCTACGCCCTGATGAACAGCTGCAACATCGACAGCCTGGAAGGCCTCAGCGGTCAGTCCTGGCGCAAGATCCTGGAAGGTATCGACCCATGTACGACATCCTGATCCGCAACGGCCTGGTGGTGGACGGCGAAGGCGCGCCCGGCGTGCTGGCCGACGTGGCCATCCAGGACGGCCGCATCGCCGCCATCGGCGGCGCCCTGGCCGGCGAGGCGCGCCAGACCATCGATGCGAAGGGCCGCGTCGTCGCCCCCGGCTTCATCGATCCCCACACCCATTTCGACGCCCAGCTGCTGTGGGACGGCCAGGCGCGGCCGGCCCTGGAGCATGGGGTGACCTCGGTCATTCCCGGCAACTGCTCGCTGTCGCTGGCCCCGTTGCGGGCCGCCGACCGGCCAAGCGTGATCGGCATGTTCCAGCAGATCGAGGAGATGCCGCCGGAGGCCTTCACCGAGAAGTACGCCAAATGGACCTGGGAAGACTTCGCCGGCTACTGCGACACCATCGAGCCGGACCTGTCGATCAACGTCGCGCCGCTGGTCGGCCACAGCCTGATCCGCCTGTGGGTGATGGGCGCCCCGTCGCAGCAACGGGCCGCGACGCCGGCGGAGATCGTCGACATGCAGGCCCTGCTGCGCCAGT
This sequence comes from Caulobacteraceae bacterium, assembly GCA_004144935.1. Classification (GTDB taxonomy): domain Bacteria; phylum Pseudomonadota; class Alphaproteobacteria; order Caulobacterales; family Caulobacteraceae; genus Caulobacter. The sequence goes on from SDZP01000221.1 coordinate 1,676, forward strand.
GCCTGCGCGACGGGGCCATCGGCCTGTCGACCAGCTTCGTCGACGTCGACGAGAACGGCCGGCCGGTGCCCAGCCGCTTCGCCCAGTTCGACGAGCTGGACGCCCTGTGCCAGGTGCTGGGCGAGGAAGGCGGCCGGATGCTGCAGGTGGTGCCCGAGTTCTATGACGCCGACATCACCATCGCCCGCATCGACCAGCTGGCCGAGCTGAGCCTGAAGCACGCCATCCCGACCACCTTCTCGCCGGTGTTCGATTCCACCGCCACGCCGCAGTCGGCGCCGCGCATCCTGGACCGCGTCGCCGAGCAGTTCGCCCGCGGCGCCCGGGTCTGGCCGCAGATGCAGACCCGGCCGATCGACATCAGCTTCTCCCTGCTGAACCCCTCGCTGTACCTCGGCCGCCTGCCCCGCTGGGTGCGGGTGCTGCGCCAGCCGCTGGCGCAGCGGATCGCAGCCCTGGAAGACGCCGAGACGCGGCGGACGATGATCGCCGACTGCGGTCCCGACGGCGGCGAGGCGATGTTCGGAAACCTGGTGGTGCGCGGCGGCGATTCCGCGCCGGAGGCCTATGCCGGCCGGCGGCTGGGCGACATCGCCAGGGAGCGAGGCGAAGGCGCCGCCGAGGCGGTGCTCAACATCAGCCGCGAGAACGGCCTGGACGTGGCCTTCCTGGCCGCCAACGGCGGCCATCACGACACCGCCCGCATCGGCCCGATGCTGGCCAACCCGCTGGTCCATATCGGGGCCAGCGACGGCGGGGCGCACCTGTCGTCCTTCTCCACCTATGGCGACACCGGCTACCTGTTCAGCGAGTTCGTCCGCGCCTCGGGCGACTTCACGCTCGAGCAGGCGGTCCGCAAGATCACCGCCGACACCGCCGACATCTGGGGCCTGAAGGACCGCGGGCGGCTGAAAGCCGGCCTGGCGGCCGATATCGTCGTCTTCGACGCCGACACCATCGCCCGGCTGGAAGAGCGGCCGGTGCATGACGTCCCCGGCAACGGCATGCGCTACGTCCGGTCGTCCACCGGCATCGACGTGGTGCTGGTCAACGGAGCCGTGGCCTGGGCGGACGGCGCCTATACCGACGCGCGCTCCGGCGCGATCTGCCGCTGATCGCCTAAGGAGGGGCGCGACCATGAGCGAGAGCGTACTCGTCGTCGGGGCCGGCATCGCCGGCCTCTGCACCGCCCTGGCCCTGGGGCCGACCGGCCGGCAGGTGACCCTGGTCGAGCGCGACGCCCCGCCGCCGGAGGGTGACGCCGACGCCGCCTTCCGCGACTGGAAACGGACGGGGGTTGGCCACCTGCGCCAGAGCCACGCCTTCCTGGCGCGGCTGAGCCTGCTGCTGAAGGCCGACCATCCGGCCCTGCTGAAAGAGCTGGCGGCGTTCGGGGTGCGGGAACTGCCGTTCGAGGCCATGCTGACCGAAGCGCAGCAGAAGGACTACCGGCCACAGCCGGCCGACGCCGACCTGACCATCATCACCAGCCGCCGCACGACGCTGGAGCTGGTCATGCGGCGCTATGTCGAGACCCTGCCCAACGTCACCATCCGCTCGGCCGTCTTCGCGCGCGGGCTGCTCACCGAGACGGCCGCGGACGGGACGATCAGCGTCGTCGGCCTGGCCGGCGATACGCCGGAGGGCCCGGTCGAGCTGCGCGCCGACCTGGTGGTCGACGCGGCCGGCAAGGGCGGCGACTTCACCGGCCAGCTGGCCGAGATGGGCGCGCCGATCAACGAGAGCAGCGAGACGGCGGGCATCCTCTATTTCACCCGCCACTACCGGCTGAAACCCGGCATGAGCGAGCCGCCGCGGATCGGCAATCCGCCGCCGAACGGCGACCTGGGCTTCCTGAAGTTCGGGGTGTTCCCGGCCGACAACGGCTGTTTCTCGATCACCATGTGCGCGCCGGAAATCGAGTACGAGATCCGCAAGGCGATCATGAACCCTGACATCTTCCAGGCCATGACCGGCATGCTGCCCGGGCTGCGGCCCTGGACGGATCCAGCGTTGTCGGAGCCGACCAGCAAGGTGTTCGGCATGGGCGACCTGCATTCGCGCTGGCGCGACCTGGTGGTGGGTGGCAGGCCGGCGGCGCTGGGCTATTTTGCCATCGGCGACAACCTGATCCGGACCAATCCGCTCTATGGGCGGGGCTGTTCCTTCGCGGCGGTGGCGGCCTATCAACTGCGCGACGTGCTGGACGGCCAGGCTGATCCACTGGCGCGAGCGCTGGCCTATCACCAGGCGGTGCATGCCGAGCTGCGGCCCTTCTTCGACGTCATGCAGCGGGACGACCGGGCGGCGATCCGGCGGGCCCGGGCGGCGCTGACGCCGGACTACAGGCCCTCGGTCAAGGCGCGGCTGCTGAAGAGCTTCGCCGAGGACGCCATCGCCATCGCCGTGCGCTTCGACACCGACCTGCTGCGGCAGGGGATGCGCGGCTTCCACATGCTGGAGCACCCGGAGGCGTGGCTGAAGCGGCCGGCAAACCTGGCGCGGATCCTGAAGTACTGGGCGCGCGGCAAGCGGCGCAACGCCGCCGCCTACCCGCCAAAGGCGGGTCCCGAGCGGGAGGAAATGATGCGCACCCTGGGGCTGGACCACCAGGCCGACATCATCCTGGCCCAGGCGGCCTGAACGAGGAGACGGCGATGAGCCGCAAGACCCTGAACGACGCCTTCGGCGGCGAGGTCACCACCCTGGAGGCGCAGCGGGCCATCTGGCAGGAGGCGCTGCACGAGGACGCGGTCTGGGAAGGGCCGATGTTCGAGACGCCGGTGCAGTTCATCGGCCGCGAGGCGGTAGGGCGGTTCATGGAGCTGTTGCTGAGCGTCGTGCCGCGTTTTTCGACGACCGTGGTCGGCGCCTTCCCCACCGCCGAGCCGGACACCATCATCATCGAATCGCACGGCGGCGGGCCGACGGTGGACGGCGGGGTTTATACGCAGCGGTATTTCTCGCTGATCACCAGCCGCGATGGCCAGGCCTTCCGGATGCGCGAGTACTGCAACCCCTTCCAGACCTACAAGGCCTTCGGCAAGGCGCGCTGGGAGGCCGAGACCGGCGAGATCATGCGGCGCCATAACACCGCCTGGCCCGCCAGCCAGCCGCGCGACCCGGTCAGCCTGCCGCCGATCTAGGCTGACGCAGGCCGGCGGCTGTGCCAAACAGGCGCCGGCGCCCCCATGCGAAGGGGAAAGCGGCCGCGGGACGGGCATGAGCAGCATCACCAGCAGCAAGCGGGAAGAAGGCAAGGAAGACCGGCGCCGGCGGATCGTCGCCGCCGCGCGCGGGCTGATCCGCGAGACCGGCGACACGGGTCTCTCCATGCGGGCCATCGCCGCCCGCGCCAACGTCAGCCTGGCCACGCCCTACAACCTGTTCGGCTCCAAGCGCGGCGTGGTCATGGCCGTGCTGGAAGACGCCAAGGGGTTCCAGGAGCAGTTCTCGACCTTGAAGGGCCTCAGCGCCGTCGAGCGCATCTTCAAGGCTCTGAGCATCACCCTTGGCTACCATGTCCAGGATCCGGACTTCTATCGCACCCTCTGGTCATCCCTGCTCGACCCGCGCGGCGGCGACGCCGAACTGCGCGCCGAGCTGATCACTCCGCAGAACAGCCAGTTCTGGCGGGCGCTGCTGGATGAGGCGCGGGCCGAGGGCGCCATCGCCGACGACATCGACATGGACCTGCTGCAGCAGGCGCTGAGCGGCCGGTTCGCTTCGGTGATGCTGCACTGGATCATGGGCGGCGGCACGGTGGCCGAGCTGGAGCCGGCGGCCTGTTTCGCCTACGCCTCGACCCTCTGCGCCTGCGCCAGCGACGGCTTCCGGCCGGTGATCCGGGCGCGGATGCTGGACTTCCAGGCGCAGCTGCTGGCCGTGCGGCGCGAGGTAGCCGGCCTCTAGACGACCCGCCCCTTGAGCGAGGTCAGCCAGGGGACCAGCAGGGCGTTCACCTCTTCCGGCCGCTCCTGCTGGGTCCAGTGGCCGCAGCCTTCCAGCACATGGGCGCCCTCGAGGTTGGGGACCTGGCCGCGCAGGGTGGCGATCGGGTCCTGGGCCATGCCGAAGGCGGTGAAGGCGCCGTCGCGGTCGCCGGCGATGAAGAAGGCCGGCTGCTCGATCCTGCGGTCCTTGAACGGCTGCAGGAATTTCCAATCGCGGGTATGGTTGCGATAGCGGCTGAGCGGTCCGAAGAAGCCGGACCGGGTGAACTCGCCGACGTAGTAGTCGAGGTCCGCTTGGCTGAGCCAGGCCGGGAACGGGTCCGGGTCCGGCAGGCCG
>SDZP01000008.1 GCA_004144935.1 Caulobacteraceae bacterium
TTGGTGATGAAGTAGGGCGACAGGTAGCCGCGGTCGAACTGCATGCCTTCGACGACGTCGAGTTCGGTCTCGGCGGTCTTGGCTTCTTCAACCGTGATGACGCCTTCGTTGCCGACCTTTTCCATGGCGCGGGCGATCATCTCGCCCACTTCCACGTCGCCGTTGGCCGAGATGGTGCCGACCTGGGCGATTTCGCTGTTGGCCGAGACCTTCTTGGAGGTCGACTTGATCTCTTCGATGACCTTGGCGACGGCCTTGTCGATGCCGCGCTTCAGATCCATCGGGTTCATGCCGGCGGCGACCGACTTCAGGCCCTCGACGACGATGGCCTGGGCCAGGACGGTGGCGGTAGTGGTGCCGTCACCGGCCTTGTCGTTGGTCTTGGAGGCGACTTCGCGGATCATCTGCGCGCCGAGGTTCTCGAAGCGATCGCTCAGTTCGATTTCCTTGGCGACCGAAACGCCGTCCTTGGTCGAGCGCGGGGCGCCGAAGGACTTTTCGATCACGACGTTGCGGCCCTTGGGGCCGAGGGTCACCTTCACCGCGTTGGCGAGGATGTTGACGCCGCGCAGCATGCGGTCACGGGCGTCGGAGGAGAAATAGACGTCTTTGGCGGCCATGTTGGTTGCCTTCTTTCAGATAGGAGTTGGGAGGAAGCAGGTCGGTGGGCGCGGGCTTTAGGCCTCGAGCACGCCCAGGACGTCGCTTTCCTTCATGATGATCAGGTCTTCGCCGTCGACCTTGACCTCGGTGCCCGACCACTTGCCGAACAGGATCTTGTCGCCGGCCTTCAATTCCAGGGCCTGGACCTTGCCGGAATCGTCACGCGCGCCGGGGCCGACGGCGACAACTTCGCCTTCCTGCGGCTTTTCCTTGGCGGTGTCGGGGATGATGATCCCACCTTTGGTCTTGGACTCTTCTTCGACGCGCTTCACCAGGACGCGGTCGCCAAGGGGGCGAAATTTCATGGGGTCGTCTCCGTCATAACGGTTGGTATCTGTCTGGTCGCGGGCATGGGAGGGGCGCTGTTAGCAGTCCTCTCCCGTGAGTGCCAACGGTGGCGGGGAAGTAGGAGGGGGGCGGTGACGAGTCAAGGGTTGCGGGTATGAAGTTTGCGCCGCGCAGGCCCCGGCCAGCGCGCGCTCTGGCGCGTTTTCCCCGGCCGTTCGGGCCCGCCTCGCAATTTCGGCCCTAAACCTCTACATAGCGCGCGATGACCACCAGCCTCGCCCCTTCCGCCGTGGACGCCGCGCTCGACGCGGTGCGGGCGGCCGTGCGCCTGCCGGCCGGAAGCCGGATCGTGGCGGCAATGTCGGGCGGGGTCGATTCCACGGTGACGGCGGCCCTGCTGGCGCGGGCCGGCTATGACGTGGTCGGGGTCACCCTGCAACTCTACGACCACGGCGCGGCCATCAGCAAGAAGGGCGCCTGCTGTGCCGGGCAGGATATCCATGACGCCCGCACGGCCTCGGACGCCATCGGCATCCCGCACTACGTCCTCGACTACGAAAGCCGCTTCAAGGACCAGGTCATCGAGGAGTTCGCCGACGCCTACCTGCGCGGCGAGACGCCGATCCCCTGCGTGCGCTGCAACCAGACGGTCAAGTTCCGCGACCTGCTGGACGTGGCGCGGGATCTCGGCGCCGTGGCCATGGCGACGGGCCATTATGTCCAGCGCGTCGACACCGAAGACGGCCCGCAGCTGCGCCGGGCCGCCGATCCGGCCAAGGACCAGAGCTATTTCCTGTTCGCCACCACGGCCGAGCAGCTGGATTATCTGCGCTTTCCTTTGGGGGGCATGAGCAAGCCGCAGGTGCGGGCCATCGCCGCCGAACTGGGCCTGACCGCCGCCGACAAGCCGGACAGCCAGGACATCTGCTTTGTCCCCGAGGGCAAGTACCACACGGTCATCGACCGGCTGCGGCCGCAGGGCGCGCTGCCGGGCGAGATCGTGCACATGGACGGCCGGGTGCTGGGTCGGCATGAGGGCGTCACCCGCTACACTATCGGCCAGCGCCGGGGCCTGAACATCGCCGTCGGCGATCCGCTGTTCGTCACCAGGATCGACGCGGACAGGCGCCAGGTCATCGTCGGCCCCCGCGAGGCCCTGCTGACCACGGCCCTGACGCTTAAAGAGACCAACTGGCTGGGCGAGGACGGCATCGAGGCCGCCTGCGTCGCCGGCCGTCCGGTGCTGGCCCGGGTGCGCTCGACGCGGGAACCGGTGGCCGGACGCCTGACGCTGGTGGGTGGGCAGGTCGCCGTGGCGCTGGACATCCATGAGGAAGGCGTCGCGCCGGGGCAGGCCTGCGTGCTGTATGCGCCCGAAGCCCCCGACCGGGTGCTTGGCGGCGGCTTCATCGCCACGGCGGTGCGGGCGGAGCTGGCGGCGTGATCGACACCTCGGTCGGCGTGGTGCTCATCATCATCGGGCTGCTGGCGCTGGTGGTGCTGGCGCGCAGCCTGAAGACCGGGACCCTGGCGGTGTTCTTCACCCAGCGGCCGGACATCGTCCGCGCCGAGCAGCCGCTGCGCTTCTGGACGCAGTTTTCGGGCGTTGGCGTGGTGGCGCTGCTCGCCCTGTTCGTGGCGGCGTTGCTGCTGACCTGAGGTCCGGCTTGCCTCGCCGCCCTCCCCCGCTAAAGTGCGCCAACTTCAAACAAGCGTACGAATTGGGGACGAGACCATGGCCGACGCCGCGCCCAGCGCCCAGGACCTGAACAGCGGCACCGAGCCGCTCGACGAGCGCACCCGGATCGATGAGAGCAAACTGCTGCCGTGGCTCGAGGCCAACGTCGAGGGCTTCAAGGGGCCGCTGGATATCCGCAAGTTCAAGGGCGGCCAGTCGAACCCGACCTATCAGCTGGTCACCCCCGGCCAGCGCTACGTCCTGCGCCGCAAGCCGCCGGGCAAGCTGCTGCCCAGCGCCCACGCCGTCGACCGCGAGTTCGCGGTCATCTCGGCGCTGAACAAGGTCAACTTCCCGGTCGCACGCGCCTACGCCCTCTGCATGGACGAGAGCGTCCTGGGGACGATCTTCTACGTCATGGAGCAGGTTGAGGGCCGCATCCTGTGGGACGGGCTGCTGCCCGACTACAGCCCGGCCGACCGCCGCAAGATCTACGAGGCCGAGATCGGCACGCTCGCAGCCCTGCACAACGTCGACTACAAGGCCATCGGCTTGGCTGACTACGGCAAGCCCGGCAACTATTTCAGCCGCCAGGTCAGCCGCTGGACCAAGCAGTACCAGGCGTCCGAGACGGCGGTCATCCCGGAGATGAACCAGCTGATCGCCTGGTTCCCGGACCACACGCCGGAGGACGACATGACTTCCATCGTCCACGGCGACTACCGCCTGGACAACATGATCCTGCACCCCACCGAGCAGAAGGTGGCGGCGGTGCTGGACTGGGAACTGTCCACGCTGGGCAATCCGCTGGCCGACTTCTCCTACTTCCTGATGAGCTGGGTGATGCCCAGCCAGGAGCGCGGCGGCCTGTCGGGGATCGACGACCTGACCGCCTACGGCATCCCGACCATCGACGAGGCCGTGGCGCAGTACTGCAAGGCCACCGGCCGCGACGGCCTGCCCAACCTCGACTGGTACTTCGCCTACAATCTGTTCCGGCTGGCGGGGATCTGCCAGGGGATCGTCGGGCGGGTGCGGGACGGCACGGCGGCGAGCGCCCATGCGGCGACGATGGAGGCCCGGGTGCCGGTACTGGCGCGCGGCGCGTGGGAATTCGCCCAGAAGGCCGGGGCGTGATTATGAAATCCTCCCTCAAAGCCGGCCTCGTCGCCGCCGCGCTCGGCGTCCTGGCCCTGACCGGCGTCGCCGACGCGCAGGGCCAGTCGAGCCCGCTGACCTACATCCAGGCCGGCCGCGTCCTCGCCGATCCCGCGACCGGCAAGGTCGAGACGGCCCGCACCCTGGTGGTCGAGAACGGCAAGGTGCTGCGCATCGAGGAGGGCTATACCTCCGCGCCCGGCGCCAGGGTCATCGACCTGAAGGACAGCTTCGTCCTGCCCGGGCTGATCGACAGCCATGTCCACCTGACCAGCCAGAACGGGCCCAAGGGCGCGCTGGAGCGGTTCACCAAGACCCGGTCGGATTACGCCCTCGACGGCGCCTATTACGCCAACCTGACCCTGCGGGCCGGCTTCACCACCGTCGCCGACCTCGGCGGGCCGAACGAGAGCGTGTTCGGCCTGCGCGACGCCATCGCCGCCGGCCGCATTCCGGGTCCGCGCATCGTCGCGGCCGGCACGGCGGTGTCGGTGCATGGCGGCCATGGCGACGACGCCAATGGCGTGCCGGAAGCTCTGGTGCATGTGTTCCGCGACGCCGCCATCTGTTCGGGGGCCGACGACTGCCGCCGGGCCGTTCGCGAGCAGGTCCGCTCCGGCGCCGACGTCATCAAGATCACCGCCACCGGCGGGGTGCTGTCGCCGACCAATGCGGGCCTGGCCAAGCAGTTCAGCGACGCCGAGCTGCAGGCCATCGTCGAGACCGCCCATTCTATGGGCCGCAAGGTCACCGCCCACGCCCACGGCGGCGACGGCATCAACGCCTTCCTGAAGGCCGGTGGCGATTCCATCGAGCACGGCACCTACCTGGACGCGGAGTCCGTCAAGCTTTTCAAGGCGGGCGACGCCTGGCTTGTGCCGACCCTGCTGGCCGGCGACTTCGTGGCCCGCGAGGCGGCCAAGCCCGACACCTGGATGGTCCCGGCGGTTAAGGCCAAGGCGCTGGAGGCCGGGCCGAAGATGCTGAACATGGCGCGGCGCGCGCACGACGGCGGGGTGAGGATCGCGTTCGGCACCGACACCGGCGTCTCGGCCCACGGCGACAACGCCCAGGAGTTCGCCCTGCTGGTCAAGGCCGGCCTGACGCCGCTGGAGGCCATCCGCACCGCGACGGTGTTCGCCGCCGAGCACCTGGACCTGGGCGGCCTGGTCGGTTCGCTCACCGGCGGCAGGCAGGCGGACATCATCGCCGTGAAGGGCGATCCCTTGAGCGACGTGACGGTGCTGGAGCACGTCAGCTTCGTGATGAAAGGCGGCGTGGTCTACCGTCAGGACTAGAGCGCGGCGCTGAGCAGCGCCCGCACCGCCGGCTCGTCCTCGAACCGCGCCCGGACCGGCCAGTAGTCGACCTTGCGCCGCCAGGGCCCGGGCAGCCGGACCCAATCCTTCTCGGTGGTCAGCAGCCGGCCTCCGAGCTGGGCCGCCCGTTGCTCGAGGAAGTTCAGCGTCTCCTCGCGATATTCGCCGTGGTCCGGGAAGGGCGCGAAGTCTTTCAGCACCACGCCGGCGGCGATCAGCGAGCGCTCGAACTTCCAGGGCTTGCCGATGCCGGCGAAGGCCACCACCGGATGCTCCGGCGACGCGCCGGCCGGCTCGAGCCGGGCGACCAGCACCGGCTTGCCCCTGAACAGGGCGACGAGGGCCGGGTCCGGCGCGGCGAGATCGGCCGGCAGCAGCAGGACCACGGCGTCGGCCCGGGCCAGGCCCACGGCCAGCGGCTCGCGCATCGGTCCGGCCGGGAAGACGGCGCCGTCGCCGAACGGCCATTCATTGTTGCGGGTCTCACCGTCGACGACGACCAGCGACAGGGTCTTCTTCAGAGACGGATTCTGGTGGCCATCGTCCATCACCACCGCCTGGGCGCCGGCTTCACGCGCCGCCGCCGCGCCGGCCGGCCGGTCGCGGCTGATCCAGAAGGGGCCGTCGGCCGCCAGCATCAGCGGCTCGTCGCCGACCTGTTCGGTGGCATGAATGGCCGGGTCGACCTTCAGGGGCCCGTGCTCCTTGCCGCCGTAGCCGCGCGACAGGCCATGGGCGGCGACGCCGTCCTCGCGCAGCAGCCGCAACAGTTCCCGCACCACCGGCGTCTTGCCGACGCCGCCGGCGGTCAGGTTGCCGACGCAGATCACCGGGATGCCGGCGTCCACGGGGCTGGCGTTGTCGATCTTGTACGCCGTCACCGCGGCCCACAGCCAGCTGAGCGGGGTCAGCACCATGCGGGTGACGACCCCGGGGGCGTTGTCGCGCACATACCACCAGCGGGGCGTGGAGAGCTTCATGGCAACAGGGCCTCCAGGCGGGTCCAGGCGGCGTCGAGTTGCGCCGACTGGGCCTCGGCGAAGGCCTGCCCGCTCGCGCCCAGCCGCCGGGCCGCTTCGGGGGCGCCGAGCAGGCCCGCCAACGCCATGGAAAGGTGCTTGGGGCTGTCGACGATCATCGCCCCGCGCTCGCCCTCGACCATGGCCTCATAGACCTCGGCGGCGTTGAACACCTGCGGGCCGCTGATCACCGGCGCGCCGAGCCGGGCCGGCTCCATCGGATTGTGGCCACCGACGCCGGGCACGAAGCTGCCGCCCATGACCACTACATTGGCCAGGCGGATGAAGAGGCCCATCTCGCCGAGGGTGTCGGCCACATAGATGGCCGTCTGACGAGTGATCCGGTCGCCGCGCGAGCGCAGGGCGACGGGGCCATGACCGGCGCCCAGGGCGGCCAGCACCTCGGGCCCGCGCTCCGGATGACGGGGGGCGATGATCAGCAGGGCGGCCGGCGCCTCGCTGCGGATGGCGGTCAGCATCGGGGTGACGATCAGGGCCTCTTCGCCCGCATGGGTGCTGGCGGCCAGCACCACGGGTCGGTCGCCGATGGCGGCCTTCATGGCGGCGAGGTCGGCGGGATCGGCGGGCAGCGGCTCGCCCGACAGCTTGAGGTTCAGCCGGCCATCGGTCTCGACATCGAAATAGCGCAGGCGCTCGGCCGACAGTTCGTCCTGCGGCAGGACCAGGTCGAAGGCGGCCAGCACCTGGCGGATGCCCCTGGCCATGCGGGCCCAACCGCTGGCGGTCTTGTGGGTGATGCGGGCCGAAATCAGGGCCAGCCTCGCGCCGCGCTGTTTGGCGCCGAGAATAAGGTTGGGCCAGATCTCGCTCTCGACCAGCACGACCAGGTCCGGCCGCCAGTGATCGAGGAAGCGGCGGGCCGAGGCGGGGGTGTCCAGCGGCGCATACTGATGGATCGCCCCCGGCGGCAGCCGTCTGGCCAGCAGGGCGGCGGCGGTGACAGTGCCGCAGGTCACCAACAGGGACAGGTCCGGCCGCGCCTTTGCCAGCCGCTCGATCAGCGGCAGCACCGCCTGGCTCTCGCCGACACTGACAGCGTGGATCCAGACGAGGCCGCCGTCGGGCCGCGCGACCGAGGCGTGGCCGAGGCGCTCCTGCAGCCGGGTCGGGTCTTCCTTGCCCTTGGCCGCCCGCGAGCGCAGCAGGCCGGGGGCGAAGGGCTGCAGCGCCGTCATGGCCGCCCGGTAGAGGCTCAGCGACAGCGCCGCCACTCAGTGGCCGCCGTGGGCGTTGGCCAGCCGGCACGGGCCGCGATGGCCGGTCTCCAATTGCAGGGTGGCGTGGGCGATGCCGAAATCGTGGACCAAGTCGTGGCAGAGGGCGTCGAGGAAGCCGTCCGGGTCCTGGTTGTCCGGCCGGGTGAGGTGGGCGGTCAGGGCCGTCTCGCTGGTGCTCATCGCCCAGATGTGCAGGTCGTGCACCTCGGTGACCCCGGGCCGGCCGGCCAGCCAGGCCTTGACCTTGTCCGGGTCGATGCCGCGCGGGGCGGCGTCCAGCGCCAGGTCCAGGCTGTCGCGCAGCAGGCCCCAGGTGCCGGCGACGATGACGGCGGCGATGACCAGGCTGATCATCGGGTCGATCCATTGCCAGCCGGGCTGCATCCACAGGATGATGGCGGCGATGACCACGCCCAGCGACACCGCCGCGTCGGCGGCCATGTGCAGGAAGGCGCCCTTGACGTTGAGGTCCTCCTGGCCGCGCATGAACATCAGGGCGGTGGCGGTGTTGATCACCACACCGATGGCGGCGACGATGATCACCGGGCCTGGCGGAATGTCCTGCGGCGAGCCAAAGCGGCGCACCGCCTCCCAGGTGATGCCGCCAACGGCCAGCAGCAGCAGGCCGGCATTGGCCAGCGAGGCGAGGATGGTGCTCTTGCCGAGGCCATAAGTCCGCCGCCCGGCCGGCGCCCGCCGCGCGATGACCACCGCGCCCCAGGCCATCAGCAGGCCCAGCACGTCCGAAAGGTTGTGACCGGCGTCGGCCAACAGGGCCAGGGAGCCGGTGAACAGCCCTGCCCCCGCCTCGGCGATCACGAAAGCGATGTTCAGGCCCGCGCCAATGGCGAAGGCGCGGCCGAAGTCCTTGGGCGCATGGCTGTGGCCGCCGGGACCATGGTGATGGTCCTTGTGACCGCCGTGGTGGTGGTCATGGTTGTGGTGGTGGTGCGCTTCGGACATTGGCCTTGGGATAGCCCCGGCGCCCCCGCCAAGGAAGACGTTATTGAATACGCCACGGCGAACGGCGGCTGCGGGTTGCCCTTGATTATGTCCTTTATTGGGGACACATTGTCGACATGACTACTCGCCGCAAGGTGCCCGCCCAACCCCAGCCCGGCGTCGCCGAGGCCCATGCGAGCTTCCCGGTCGCTCCGTTCGGCGGATTGCTGGGCGCCGATGGCGTCGACGTCGAGCGCACGGCGGAGGTCTTCAACATGACCAAGGGCCAGCTGGCCGAAACCGTTGGCCTGGCCGCCGACACCCTTCAGAAGGCGGCCCGCCGCAAAGCCCCCAAGACCCAGGCGCGGGTCACCGAACTGATCGAAATCATCGCCCGGCTCGAGGCCTGGGCCGGCGGACGGCCTCAGGCGCTGGCCTGGTATCGTGGCCAGCCGATCGCGGCGCTGGACGGTCGCACCGCCGAGGCGCTGGTCAAGTCGGGTAAGGCCGGACTGGTGCGCGACTATCTCGACCATCTGGCGCTGGGCGGCTTCGCCTGAGGTTTCAGGGGACAGCCTACCGGGCCCACGATCCGCGCTGGTCGTTCAGTCCGTTGTCCGGCGACGGCGCGGCGATCCACGGCGGGCGGTTCAACCCCAAGGGAACGCCGGCGCTGTACCTTGCCCTGGCGCCGATGACGGCAATCAAGGAAGCGGGCCAGGCACTGGCTCTGAAGATCGAGCCGCTGGTGCTGTGCAGCTACGAGGTCGATTGCGCGGATGTTCTGGACCTGACGACGGCGCAGGGCCTGACGGACGCGGGCGTGGCCGAGGCGGACCTGGCCTGTGGCTGGATGCTGCTGGCCCATGAGGGCAAGACGCCGCCGACCTGGACGATGGCGAGACGTCTCATCGGCGATGGCCTGGCCGGGGTTGTCGTGCCGAGCTTCGCGCCGGGCGCCACGGCGGACGACCGCAACCTGGTGCTCTGGCGCTGGGGTCCCGAGACGCCGCACCGGACCACAGTGCATGATCCGTCGGGGCGATTGCCGAAGAACCAGCTGTCCTGGTCCTAGCACTCCACCCGGTTGACCGGCATGCCCGCCGCCAGGCCGCCCAGCGAGGTCTCCTTGTAGATCTCGTTCATGTCCTCGCCGGTGCGCTTCATGGTGGCGATGACCTTGTCGAGGCTGACCGAATGCTGGCCGTCGCCGAGCATGGCTAGGCGGGCGGCGTCGATGGCCTTGATCGCCCCCATGGCGTTGCGCTCGATACAGGGGATCTGGACCAGGCCTCCGATGGGGTCGCAGGTCAGGCCGAGGTTGTGCTCCATGCCGATCTCGGCGGCGTTCTCGATCTGGGCGTTGCTGCCGCCCATGACGGCGGCGAGGCCCGCCGCGGCCATCGAGCAGGCGACGCCCACCTCGCCCTGGCAGCCGACCTCGGCCCCGCTGATCGAGGCGTTCTTCTTGTAGAGGGCTCCGACCGCCGCCGCGGTCAGCAGGAAGGTGCGGCGGCCCTCCGGCGTGCCCTGCATGAAGCGATCGTAGAACCGCAAGGTCGCCGGGATCAGGCCGGCGGCGCCGTTGGTCGGGGCGGTGACGACGCGGCCGCCGGCAGCGTTCTCCTCGTTGACCGCCAGGGCCCAGAGGTTGACGAAGTCCATGGCCGCGAGGGGATCGCTGATCTGGCGCTCGACCTTGGCCATGATCGCCTCGTGCACCTGCTTGGCGCGTCGCTTGACGTTCAGGCCGCCGGGCAGCTGGCCGCCGATGCGCATGCCCCGGTCGATGCAGGCTTCCATGGCCCCAAAGATAGCGTCCAGCCGCTCCAGCACGACGGACTCCGGCGCGCGCGCGATCTCGTTGGCCATCATCAGTTCGCCGATGGTCAGGCCGGCGGTGTCGGCTTTGGCGACCAGCTCGGCGCCGGAATCGAAGGGATAGGGGATCGGCGTCTCTTCGGCGGGGGCATTGCGGCCGATCTCCGATTCCTCACAGACGAAACCGCCGCCGATCGAGAAATAGGTCCTTTGCAGAAGGACCTGATCGGCGGACTCGAAGGCGCTCACCGTCAGGGCGTTCGGATGCTGCGGCAGGCGCTGGCGACCGGCCCAGACGATGTCGACCTGCTCGTCGAAGGCCAGGTCGGTGACGCCGCCGAGGGCCATGCGGCCGCTGGCGCGCAGGGCCTCCAGCGCCGCATCGCCGGCGTCGGGGTCGAGCCCGGCCGGCTCGAAGCCCATCAGGCCGAGCATCACCGCCCGGTCGGTGGCGTGTCCCCGGCCGGTCAGGGCCAGGGAGGCGAAGAGCTTGACCTGCACCCTCGCGACGCCGGCGATCAGGCCGCCCGCCTTCAGTTCGCCGACGAACCGCGCGGCGGCCGTCATCGGGCCCATGGTGTGGGAGCTGGAGGGGCCGACGCCTGGCTTGAAGAGGTCGAAGACGCTGGCGGTCATGCCGCCCGCCTACTTCCGCTCGGCCTTCGTCGCGTCGCGGGTGGCCTTGAACTCCGAGCCCTCGCCCCACTCCGGCCAGGTCCGGCTGTTGGCCAGGTCGGCGCCCAGGTCGTGCAGCAGGGTCAGGTCGGCGACGATGCCGTCCATCCGCCAGTCGGCCGACCATTCGTCAGCCGGCTGATGGTACTTGTCCTTGGTGTAGGCGTTGGCCCAGGCTTCGGCCTCACCCGGCTTGGCGCCGATCACGTCGATGCCCGAGCCAAAGGAGATGGCCGGCACGCCGCGCTTGGCGAAGGGGAAGTGGTCGGAGCGGTAGAAGTGGCCGGCCTCAGGACTCGGATCCGGCGTGAACACGCGGCCCTCGGTCTTGCCCTTGGCGATCAGCATGTCGAGGAGGTCTTGTTTGGCGTCGCCGGAGACATTGAAGTCCTTCGTTGGGCCAAGCGGGCTCAGGGCGTCGGTGTTGAACACCGCCACCGTCTTGCTGAGCGGATAGACCGGGTTGGCCGCGTAGTATTCCGAGCCCAGCAGACCCTTTTCCTCGGCGGTGACGGTCATGAAGACCAGCGAGCGGGCGGGGCGCGGCCCCTTGGCGAAGGCGCGGCCCATCTCGATGACCGAGGCCGTGCCGGTGGCGTTGTCGACGGCGCCGTTATAGACGGCGTCGCCCTTGGCGTCCGGCCGGCCGATGCCCAGATGGTCCCAGTGACCCGAGTAGATGACGTATTCATCCGGGTGCGTCCTGCCGGGCAGGACGCCGACGACGTTCTTGGAGACGATCACCTCCGGCTTGACCTTGAAGTCCGCCGAGAAGGTCGCGCCCTTCAGTTCGACCGGCTGGAAGTCGCGGCTCTGAGCCTTCTGCTTCTCCGCGTCGAAGTCGAGGCCCGCGGCCTTGAACAGGGCCACGGCGGCGTCACGGGTGATCCAGCTCTCGACGGCGGTATGCTGTTTGGCGGCGTCCTTCCGAACGATGTCGAACATGGTGTTGGTGTTGGAGTTCTTGACCGTCGCCCAGCCGTAGGAGGCGGGAGCCGTCTCATGGACGACCATGACGCCGGCCGCGCCGAGGCGGGCGGCTTCCTCGTACTTGTAGGTCCAGCGGCCGTAGTAGGTCATCGCCTTGCCGCCAAAATCGCCCTTCCCGGTCTCGAAGTCCGGGTCGTTGATCAGGACGACGATGATCTTGCCCTTCACATCCAGGCCCTTGAAGTCGTTCCAGTCGCGCTCGGGCGCCTTGACGCCGTAGCCGGCGAAGACGATCGGCACGTCCTTCAGCGACACGGCGGTCTGGTTGGTCATCGAGGCGCGGATGGCGATGTCGTCGCCCTGGGCCAGCGGCGTGACCTTGCCGCCGACGGTGAAGCTGGCCGCCACCGGGCCCTCGATGTCGAAGCGGCCGAGCGGCACGTCCTGGGTCCACGCCCGCTTGCCGTCCTTGTCCTTGTCGCCGCCGGGCTGCAGGCCGGCCTTGGCGTACTGTTCGGCGATGTAGGCGACGGTCTTCTTCTCACCCTCGGTGGCCGGGCCGCGGCCTTCGAAGACGTCGGAAGAGAGGACTTTCACATGCTCGGTCAGCCGGGCTTCGTCGAACAGCGGATCGGCCGCGAACGCCGACAGGGGCAGGATGGCGATGGCCGTGGCCAGAAGCAGGGACTTCATCGACGCGGGACTCCCGGGGGGAACTGGTTAAATTCGCGCGGAACCTAACGTTGCGGGAGGCTCGCCGCCAGTGGCCGAATTGGCGGAAGTGTCAAACGGCGTTCGCTAAGGTGACCGCGGCCGCGATGGTTCCTTGTCCCGACCAGCGCGAGAAACGTCTAGGGTGGGGCATGCGTCGTCGAGAGCTGATTGTCGGTCTGGGAGCCTTCCCCGCGCTCGGTATGGAGCCGAGGCCGTGGCCGGCGACGACGCTGGACGGCGTCGGGAACGCCGCCTTCGCCGATCCTCGCCACGGTCGCAGCGACGCCCTGCTGGTCCTGCAGGACGATGAAACGCTGCTGGAGCAGTACGGCCCCGGCCACACGGTCACGACCCGCCATGTCAGCTGGTCGGTCGCCAAGTCGGCCAGCCACGCCCTGGTCGGCGCCGCCGTGCTGCATGACCGGCTCGATATCGACCGGCCTGTCTCGGTGATCCCGGACAACGCCGACGTCACCCTGCGCCATCTGCTGACCCTGACCGACGGCCTGCCCTGGGACGAGGCCCGCCAGCCGGCCGCCATCGCGTCAGACGCCTCGCGCCTGCTGTTCGGCGTGGGCCGGCTGGACGTGGCGAAATTCGCCGCGAGCCGATCCGGCGCGCGCAAGACCCCGGGAACGACGTGGAATTACTCAACCGGCGCCTATCATCTGATCGCCGGCGAACTGACCGCCCGGTTGTTCCCCACGGTGGGCGATCCGTCGCAGCGGCGCCGGGCGATGGCCGACTGGATGCGAAGGCGACTGTTCGAACCGGCCGGCATGGGCTCCGCCATGTTCGAATTCGATCCCAGGGGGACCTTCTACGCCGGCTCGCTGATGTGGGCGACGGCGCGGGACTTCGCCCGTCTGGGGAGCCTGTATCTCAACGACGGCGTGGCGGGCGGACTTCGGGTGCTGCCCGAGGGCTGGGTGCGATTCGCCCGGGAGCCGACCATCGAGCCAACCTACGGCGCCGGATGGTGGCTGGAAGGCGCCCCTGGTCGCCGCGCCGGCCCGGCCCTGCTGGGCGGATCGCCGGCCGACGCCTTCCATGCGAGGGGCCTCGATGGACAACTCATATTGGTCGTACCGTCCCGGCGCCTAATTGTTGTGCGGCTGGGTTACACGCCCGATGGCGTGACCGGCTGGCCGGCCATCGGAGGTTGCCTGCGGCGGATCATCACGCTCGTGTCATAGGCGAGATTTAATGTTCGGTTGGAAGGCCCGGCCCCGTTGGGTTTGCGACGTTTGCAAGACCTTTTCTTCACAGGTTGCTAACGAAAAAGTCGCCGCCGGAGGCCCCGACCCCGTTGACGAAGCATTAGGCTCCGTGGCCCCATATAGTGGGTTAGCGGGGCGCTTCGCCCACTATATATGGGGTCTTCGGGCGGAGTTGGTCTCCCGAAGTGGCTGTTTGATTTACGGGTTTTGGGCACATGATGGGTGAAGTTGCACGTCAGATTCCGTTGGGCGAAGCCGCCGGCTCCGAAGCCTGGCTGTCCGATCGTCCGTCGCTGTCGCTGGTCCCTAAGATCGAGGTCGATCGCAGCCGCGACGCGCTGCTGACCGACTTCGGCAAGACCACGCTGGAAGACCGCTATCTGCTGCCCGGCGAGTCCTACCAGGACATGTTCGCCCGGGTGGCCACCGCCTTCAGCGACGGTCCCGACCACGCCCAGCGCGTCTACGACTACATGAGCAAGCTGTGGTTCATGCCCTCGACCCCGGTGTTGTCGAACGGCGGCGCCGATCGCGGCCTGCCGATCAGCTGCTTCCTCAATGCGGTCGGTGACAGCCTGAACGGCATCGTCGACACCTGGAACGAGAACGTCTGGCTGGCCGCCAACGGCGGCGGCATCGGCACCTACTGGGGCGGCGTCCGCTCCATCGGCGAGAAGGTCAAGGGCGCGGGCCAGACGAGCGGCATCATCCCCTTCATCCGGGTCATGGACTCGCTCACCCTCGCCATCAGCCAAGGGTCCCTGCGCCGCGGCTCGGCGGCGGTCTACCTCGACATCTTCCACCCGGAGATCGAGGAGTTCCTCGAGATCCGCAAACCCTCGGGCGACTTCAATCGCAAGTCTCTGAACCTGCACCACGGCATCAACATCACCGACGAGTTCATGCACGCCGTGCAGAACGGTGAGAAGTTCGGCCTGCGCAGCCCCAAGAACAACGAGGTCCTGAAGGAAGTCGACGCCCGCACCCTGTGGCAGAAGGTTCTGGAACTGCGCCTGCAGACGGGCGAGCCCTACCTGATCTTCTCCGACGCGGTGAACCGCGCCATGCCGCAGCACCAGCGCGAGCTGGGCATGAGCGTCCGCCAGTCGAACCTCTGCAGCGAGATCATGCTGCACACCGGCAAGGACCACCTGGGCGCCGAGCGGACCGCTGTCTGCTGCCTGTCGTCGGTCAACGCCGAGAGCTTCCTCGAATGGCGCGACGAGCCGCGCTTCATCGAGGACATCATGCGCTTCCTCGACAACGTTCTGGAGGACTTCATCCAGCGCGCCCCCATCGACGCCAAGAACGCCGTCTACGCCGCCAAGCGCGAGCGGTCGGTGGGGCTGGGCCTGATGGGCTTCCACAGCTTCCTGCAGGCTCAGAACGTGCCGTTCGAGAGCGCCATGGCCAAGAGCTGGAACATGCGCCTGTTCAAGCACCTGCGCCGCGAGGCCGACAAGGCGTCGAAGACCCTGGCCGAGGAAAAGGGCCCCTGCCCCGACGCGGCCGACCGCGGCGTGATGGAGCGCTTCAGCCACAAGCTGGCGATCGCGCCGACCGCCTCGATCAGCATCATCTGCGGCGGCACCAGCGCCGGCATCGAGCCGATCCCGGCCAACATCTACAGCCACAAGACCCTGTCCGGCACCTTTGCGGTCAAGAACCCCTACCTCGAGCGCCTGCTCGAGGAGACCGGCAACAACACGCCTGCGGTGTGGGACTCGATCCTCAGCCACGAAGGCTCGGTGCAGCACCTCGACTTCCTCAGCCAGGATGACAAGGACGTCTACAAGACGGCCTTCGAACTGGACCAGCGCTGGGTGATCGAACTGGCCGCCGACCGGACCCCGGAAATCTGCCAGAGCCAGTCGGTCAACGTCTTCCTGCCGGGCGACGTCGACAAATGGGACCTGCACATGCTGCACTGGACCGCCTGGGAGCGGGGCATGAAGAGCCTCTACTACCTGCGCTCCAAGTCGGTGCAGCGCGCTGCCCATGCCGGTGAGGACGAAGTCCGCGCCAGCGCCGAGGACGCCGCCCGCACGGACTACGAAGAGTGCCTGGCCTGCCAGTGACGCGCGTCTCGCCCAGGACCCTCGCGGTTCTGGGCGCCACTCTTCTGGTCGGCGCCGGCATCGGCGCCCTGGCCGACCGCGCCTGGCTGTCGCACGACGCCCAGGTCCGCTACCTGCGCCAGTCGCTCGATCCCAGGCTGCGGCCCAACTATCAGATGCGGTTGTCGCAACTGGCCAGGCTGCCGTCCGGTCCGAGCCTCGTCATGCTGGGCGACTCCCTGACCCAATGGGGCGAATGGCCCGAGTGGCTTGGACCGGGGGCGGCCAACCGGGGCATCGGCGGCGACACCAGCCGCGGCCTTCGGCAACGCTTGCAGCTTTCGGTCCCCGCCTCGGCGAAGACCGTGGTCATCATGATCGGCCTGAACGATCTCAAGGACGTCAAATGGCGACCGGAGACGACAGTCGGCAATGTGTCGGCCATCCTGGATGAGCTGAAGGGCCGGCGGGTGATCCTGCAGTCAGTCCTCTACACGGACGACCCGGTGAAGAACCGCAAGGTCGACCAGATTAACGCCGGCTACGCCAGGCTCTGCGCCTTGGGCCGCTGCGAGTGGCTCGATCTCAATGGCGTCGTCGCGCCCAAAGGGAGGCTGACGGAACGCGAGAGCCTTGATGGCGGCCACCTCAAGGGCGTGGCCTACGAGGCCTGGGCCAAGGCGCTGAAAGCCAGGCTCTAGAACAGCTTGCCGGTCGGGGCGACGTAGTGGGCGCCTTCATGTTCCAGCAGCCAGCGCTTGCGGGGGATGCCGCCGCCAAAACCGGTGAGGCTGCCGTCGGCGCCGATCACCCGGTGACAGGGCACGACCACGGCAATGGGGTTGGAGCCGTTGGCCAGGCCGACGGCGCGGCTGGCGCTGGGCTGGCCGATCTTGCGGGCCATGGCCCCGTAGCTGCGCGTCTCGCCGACCGGAATCTGTTTCAGCTCGTCCCAGACCGAGTGCTGAAAGTCGCTGCCGACCGCCCTGGTCGGGATACGGGTCAGCGCAGCGAGGTCACCCTGGAAGTAGGCGTCGAGGTTGTCGCGGACCGGTGGCGGAGCGCGGCCCTTGATGACCTCGACCTTTGGATAACTGCGCCGGACCGTGCGCAGAAAGTCGTCCTCCGGGCGGTCGAAGTGCAGCAGGCGAAGGACGCCGTCCTCATCGACGGCCAGCCACAGGCCGTCGATGGGCGAGGCGTAGCGTTCGATGGTCAGGGTCTCAGGCGGCTTTGCGGGCATCGGCCTTCTCCTTGATGGCTTTGGCGTCGCCGGCCCACAGGTGCAGGGCGGCGTAGGCGCGCCAGGGCCGCCAGGCCTCGGCGCGGGCCAGCAGCTGGGCGGGTGTCGGCCGGACGCCGTCCGGCGTCTCCAGGGCGCGCATCAGACCGATGTCAGCGGCCGGGAAGGCGTCGGGTTCGCGAAGCTGGCGCATGGCGATGTACTGGGCGGTCCATTCGCCGATGCCGGGCAGGGCTTTGAGCGCCTTGATGGCCGTGTCGAGGTCCTGGCGCGGGCCGAACAGGGCGGGATCGGCGACGGCGGCGGCGCCCATGCTGCCCAGCGATCGGGAGCGGGCGCCGGGCATCGGCAGGCCCGACAGATCGGCGGCGGCAAGCCGTTCGGGGCTGGGGAAGGCGACCTTGAGGCCTTCCTGCGCCCAGGCCTCGGGAAGCGGCTCGCCATATTGCGCGGCCAGCTTGCCGGCCAGCAGGACGGCGGCATGGACGGTGATCTGCTGGCCGAGGATGGCGCGGATGGCCAGCTCGAAGCCGTCCCAGGCGCCGGGCACCCGCAGGCCCGGACGGGCGGCGACGCGGGGGGCCAGGTCGGGATCGGCCGAAAGGTGCTCGTTGATCGCGGCCGGGTCGGCGGCGAGGTCGAAGACGCGGCGCACCCGGGCCAGGATGGCCGGCAGGGCGCTGGTGCGGGGAAAGCGGACCTGCACCGACAGCTGGTCCTTGCCGGCCGGGGTGACGGCCAGCGTGCCCATCTCGCCGGCCCGTTCTATGGTGCGGGCGTAGCGGTCATCGGTAACCCGCTCTACGCCGGGGATGGCCCGCAGCCTGAGGAAGGCGATCAGGCCGTCCCAGTCGTAGGGCGGCTTGTAGCGCAGCTTCAGCGTCACCCCGTCCGAGGCGACCGCAGGCGATGAGCGGCGGCGCAGGGCGGCCGGCGGCCGGTTGTAGAGATGCTGGAAGGTCTCGTTGAAGCGGCGGACGCTGCCGAAGCCGGAGGCCAGGGCCACCTGGGCCATCGGCAGGTCGGTCTCGTGGATCAGCTGCTTGGCGAGCAGCACGCGGCGGGTCTGGGCGACACCGATCGGGGTGGCGCCGAGATGGGTCTGGAACAACCGGCGCAGCTGGCGATCGCCGACGCCGAGCCGCCCCGCGAGGGTCTCGACATCCCCGTCGTCGAGCGCGCCGGCCTCGATCAGGCTGAGGGCTCTGGAGACGGTGCTGGACGAGCCCTTCCAGGCGCCCAGGTCCGGCGAGGTTTCCGGCCGGCAGCGCAGGCAGGCGCGAAACCCGGCGGCCTCGGCGGCGGCGGCGCTGGGATAGAAGGTGATGTTGCCGGACTTCGGCGTGCGGGCGGGACAGATGGGCCGGCAGTAGATGCCGGTGGTCTTCACGCCGCCGAAGATCCGCCCGTCGAAGCGGGCGTCGCGCGACAGGATGGCGCGGTAGCAGGCGTCGTGGTCAAGGTCCATGCCCCTATATGTCGGGAACGAGAGCCCGCGTCTCGCGGTTTTCGGACATCACCGTCGACCCCACAATCTTGCAATTCCCCGGATTCTGGGCTCCAAGGCGGGCGCAAATTTTTCAAGCACCGACTCCTTGAAGGACTGAATGAAAGATCCTCTGAAAACGGGTTTCAACGACCGTATCGCCGCTGCCGCCGAGGCCAAGAAAGCCATGCTGGCGCGGATGAAGCCCAAGCCCACCGTGACCGACCCCAACTTCGTTGATCGCGCCACCCGCAAGGCGCTGGAAGTGGAAGCCATCCGCGCCCAGCGGGCGGCGGAAAAGGAAGCCGCCAAGGCCGCCGCCGAAGCCAGGCGCCTGGCCGAGATCGAGGCCCGCGCCGAAGCCGCCGAGACCGAGCTGGAGGCCAAGCGCCGCGAGCGCAAGGAACGCAAGGCCGCCGCCAAGGAAGAAGCCCGCCTCAAGAAAGAGATGAAGCGGGCCCACTAGGGCCGGTTTCAGAACAGCGCCGTCAGGTTCAGCGAGATATAGGCGGCGTCGCCATTGCGGGGCGCATTGGTTGCGTCGTCCAGCACGCCGGCCTTGTCCAGCAGGACGGCGCTGACCTCGCCTCGCAGGGCGTCAGGAACCAGCCAGTAGCGGACCCGGCCCTCGACCTGCTGACCGGCGTAGCGGCCGGAATCACCGGTCGCGTCGCGCACGCCAGTGGTCGAGAAACTGTCGCTGGCCGAGGCCAGCCAAAGACCTCGATAAGCAACCAAGGCGTCCAGTCGGGGGTCGGGCGTTATTTCCAGCCGCACGCCCGGGGTGGCGATGTTGGCGCGGCCAACGGCGTTGTAGAGGCCGGCGGGGGCGAGATCGGCCCGGCGCATGCCGAACAGGGTGTCGAAGCGGCCATAGCGAACGTCGCCGTCATCGCCGCTGGCGTAGTCGACCTCGAATGACAGGCGGGGCTTCCAGGCGGTGTTGAAGCTGTAGCCGACATCGGCATGCAGGAAGCCGGCCTCCACATCGAGCGTGGCGGCAGTTTGGCTGGTCGAGGCGCTGATCTGGCCGGTCTGGCCGATGACCTCGATCTCGTAGTCCAGCTTGCCCGGCGCCGGGTCGCGGATCACGCGCAGGCCGAAGGTGTCCAGCGCGCGGTCCCGGGTCGGACGGCCGGCCGCGTCCCGCTCTTCGAGGTGGAAGTATGAGGCTTCCAGCATCGCGTCGCCGACGGTCCTGGGCCGGCTGACCAGCCCACCCCAGAGCACCAGGTCGTCGCTTTCGCGATCCCATTCGACCTGGCTGTCCCGCAAAGAAGGCGCGTCGTCGGGCAGGCGGACCTGCGGCATGACCCAGATGCCGGTTGCCTTGGCGCCGGCCGGCAGGGCGGCGTCCACGCGCAGGCCGGTGTAGCCGTTGGTGGTGTTGCGATAGTCATCGGCGGCGACGAGGCGGCGTGAGCCGAGGTTGAGGGTGAAGCGGCCAGCCTGGACGCTGGCCTTGCCCCTGGCGGCGAAGGGCGAGTCGAAGTCGGCGGCGACATAGGCCTGGACCAGTTCAAGGGTGTTGACCTCGTTGGTCCCCACGGGCGCGCCGGCGTCGTCTTCCCAGACCCGGCTGTCGTAGAGTTCGGCCCCGAGGCGGATCGGTCCCTTGCGGTACTCTCCAAACAGGGTGGTGCGCAGGTTGATCAGGTCGTCGCGGTCGTTGAAGCCAGGCCGCGGCTGGCCGTCGATCACCTCGTAGCGCAGCCGAACCGAGCCGGAGACCGTGAGGCCTTCGGGCGCGTCCAGGGCCTTGCCGACAGACCAGGGCGAGGGCTTGCCCTGGGCGAGCGCTGGCGCGGCCGCCGCAGTCGCGGCGGTGGACAACAGGACGAGGATCAGACGCTTGGACAAGACACGGCCTCCCGGCCCCCAAGAGGGGCGCAAAAGGCGACGCTTGGACCGGCCTGCGGTCTGGTCGGGAGGTCACCTTGCCCCGATGTCGATCCGATAGCCGAGCGGAAGCCCCTCGCGCCAGTCGCCAATTTCTGCGCCACCCCCTAGGATCGCTGAAAATCAGACCCACGAGGAACGCACCCATGACTGATCTCTTCTCCCTGGCCGGCCGCACGGCGCTGATCACCGGCGGCTCGCGCGGCATCGGGAAGATGATCGCGGCCGGCTACATCGCCGCCGGGGCCAAGGTCTACATCTCGGCCCGCAAGGAGGTCGCCTGCCGGGCGACCGCCGAGGAGCTGGGCTGCACGGCCCTGCCGGCCGATGTCTCGACCCTGGAGGGGATGGAGGCGCTGGCCGCCGCCTACCGGCAGCACGAGAGCAGGCTCGACATCCTGGTCAACAACGCCGGCGCGGCCTGGCTGGCCCCATTCGACGACTTTCCGGAGAAGGGTTGGGACAAGGTCATGGATCTCAACGTCAAGACCCCGTTCTACCTGACCCGGGCCCTGGCCCCCGAACTGCGGGCCGCCGCCACGCGCGAAAAGCCGGCCAAGGTGATCAACATCGCCAGCATCGACGGCATCGCGGTCAATCCGCAGGAGACCTATCCCTACGCCGCCAGCAAAGCCGGGCTGATCCACCTGACCCGGCGGATGGCCAAGACCCTGATCGCCGACAACATCGTCTGCAGCGCCATCGCGCCCGGCGCCTTCGCCAGCGACATGAACATCGCCGCCCGCGACGAGAGCGAAGCCGTGGCGGCGCGGGTGCCGGCCCGGCGGATCGGCACGGACGAGGACATGGCCGGGGCCGCCATCTACCTGGCCTCGCGGGCCGGGGACTATGTGGTGGGGGCCACGCTGACCGTCGACGGCGGGGTCGCCTACTGCTGAGCTAGAAGCTGCGGCGGCCGACCCGGCCGAGCGCCCCGACGGCGGCGGCCGCGAATTCGCCGGTCCGCCAGGCGGTTTCGCGGTCCTGGGCCTGGCCGCTGGCGGCGACGTGGGCGTCGAGGTCCATCAGGGTCCAGACCCACTGGCTGTTCTCGGGACGGACGAAGAGGGCGAAGCCTTCGGTGGACGTGGGCATGGGAACCTCCCTTGGTTTGGAGGAGCTTGGGGCGGTGTCGTGGAGCCGCGTTGGCGGTGACGGCGCCGATTCGGTGCAGACCGCCCTCGCCTCTTCGCTGCGGACCTAAGACGCCAGCGGCAGGCGAAGCTCGAACCGCGCGCCGGCAGCGCAGGGCATGGCCGCGATCGTTGCGTGGCTCGCCGCCAGCAGGGAGCGGGCGATGGAAAGGCCAAGACCGGTGCCGCCGTCGGCCCGGTGGCTGGTGAAGAAGGGTTCGAAGAGGCGTTCGCGGTCGGCTTCGGCGATACCCGGGCCATCGTCCTCGACCACCAGGCAGAGGTGGCCGTCGAGCGCGGCGGCGGACAGGACCACCGCCTTCGCCCCGGCCTGGCGGCTGTTTTCCAGGAGGGTGGTCAGCACCGCCTCGATCGTGGCCTCGGGCACCGCGACGGCCGGCAGGTCGTCGGTCAGGTCGATGGTGACGGCCAGGGCCGGCTGGCTGTCGGCGACGCGGCGGGCGGCAGGCAGCAGGGCGACAGCGGCTCCGGCTTCGGGGCGGGCCATGTCGGCACGGGCCATGTCGAGCAGGCGGGTGACCAGCTGGGTCAGGCGGGCGTTATCGGCGGCGATGTTGTCGAGGAATCGGCGGCGCTCGGCGGCGCTCATGGTCTCGAAATGGTCCTGTAGCAGTTCGACCGCCCCGCCGATGCCGGCCAGCGGGGTCTTGAACTCGTGGCTGACGGCGGCGGCGAAGTCGCGCAGGTAGCGGCTGCGGGTCTCGATGGCCTGGGCCATCTCGCGGAAGTCCTCGTAGAGGGCGCGGATCTCGATGGCGGCGGTGGAGGGGGTCTCGGGCACATCGCCCCGGCCGGCGGTGACTTCGCGGGCGGCGCGGCTCAGGGCGACGATGGGGCGGCTGATGCCGCGCGACACCAGACCCCCCAGCAGGGTCAGCAGGCCGAGGATGAGGACCAGGCCGAAGACGATCTTGCCGCGATCCTCGTACACGCCCCGGAACAGGGCCCGGGGCGAGCGTGACATCAAGAGCACGCCGCGCACCCGGCCGTCGGCGATGATCGGCCGGGCGTGGTGGATGCGGATGGTCGAGGCGCGGGAGAGCCACTCGTAGTGGCTGTCGGGGCGGTAGTCGCTGTTGTCGCGCAGCACGGTGGCCGGAGCGCCGTTGAGGGCGGCGCGGACCTCCGGCAGGCGGGAGAGGTCGCCGCCCCGGCCGTAGCCGCGCACCACCTGGCCCCGGCTGTCTAGGACGAGGATCGAGGCAAGCGTGGTCCGGACGGTGGCGTCGATGATCGGTCCCAGGTCCTCGGCAGCCCGCACCGCGTCTGCGTCAGGGGCGGCCTGGGTGCGGCGGGCCGGCGGGCGCTCGGGCAGGATCGGACTGTCGGAGAGGTCGATGGTGGTACGTTCGGGGCGGTAGTAGTCGGGGGCCTTGGTATCGGCCGGCGGCAGCGGCGGAACCCCCGGCCAGCGGGCGGCGGCGGCGGCGCTGAGGGCCGCGCCCTGGGCGACCAGCTCGGCTTCGGTCTGGCGGACCAGGGTGTTTTCGTAGACCCGCAGGCCGACGGCGCTGAACACAGGCAGGGCGGCGACGACCAGCAGCACCCCGAGCAGGATGGTGCGCAGCTTCAGCGCCGGCCAGCGCCGCTTGATCACCGCCTTGGCCTCGTTGATCAAGTCAGGCCGCCTCTCCCCGGCAGGGGCCCAGTCGGTAGCCGACGCCGGCCTTGGTCTCGATGACGTCATGGCCCCCAAGCCCCGCGAATTTGCCGCGCAGGTTGCGCACATGGCTGTCGATTGTGCGGTCGGTGATGGCGAAGCCGGGGCCGTGCAGGCGGTCGATGATGGCGTCGCGGGTGAAGACCCGGGTCGGGGCGGCGGCCAGGGCCTTGAGGATGCCGAACTCGGTGACGGTCAGGGCCGCCTCCTGGCCGGCCCAGCGGGCGGTCCAGCCGTCGGTGTCGAGGGTCAGGCGGCCGTGGCTGATCAGGCTGGTGGCCGGCCCGGCGGCGGGCGCGGCGGCCTGGGCGCGGCGCAGGATGGCGCTGATGCGGGCGGTGACCTCACGCGGGCTGAACGGCTTGACGACATAGTCGTCGGCCCCGAGCTCGATACCCAGCACCCGGTCGATCTCGTCGTCGCGGCTGGAGAGGAAGAGGATCGGCGTGCTGCCCATGGCCCGCAGCCGGCGGCAGACCTCCAGCCCGTCGAGGCGCGGCATGTTGATGTCCAGCACCACCAGGTCGGGGGCCTGTTCCTCGACCGCCGCCAGGGCCGCGACGCCGTCCTCGGCCTGGCGGGTGGCGTAGCCGGCCTTGGTCAGGGCGAAGTCGAGCAGTTCGCGGATGTGGGGGTCGTCGTCGACGATCAGGATGGAGCGGGACATGGCGTGCATCATTCCGAAGGCGGGGCGAAGGTCAACGGTCGCGGGGTGGACGGCGTCGC
>SDZP01000669.1 GCA_004144935.1 Caulobacteraceae bacterium
TGCCCATCACCCCCAACGAAAGGGCGAAGACCGACAGGCCCAGGATGACGCTGAGCGGGGCGGCGGCGAAATAGACCTGGAACGACGGCATGACCCGCGCCACCAGACCCGAGGCCAGGTTGAAGATCAGGGCGAAGACGATGACCGGCGCCGCCAGCTGGACCCCCAGCAGGAAGCTGCCGCCGACAGTCTTCGCCGCCATGGCCGCGAAGTCGTTCATCATCAGGGGCTTGGCCGGGGCGATCACCTCATAGGAGCCGACCAGACCGGCGATGAACAGGTGGTGGGTGTTGGTCGCGAAGATCAGCACCGTGCCCAGCAGCATCAGGAAGGCCGCCAGGGTCGAGCCCGGCTGGGCCTGGAGCGGATTGGCCGTCTGGGCGAAGGACAGGGTGGTCTGCAACGAGACGATCTCGCCCGCCGTGGCCAGGGCCGAGATGAACATGCGCAACAGGACGCCGATCATCAGGCCGGTCACCACCTCACGCAGGACCCAGCCGACCATCAGGCCCAGGGTGGCGGGCAGCGGCGGCAGGGAGCTCGCCACCACCGGCCAGAGCACGAAGGACACCACCAGGGCCAGAGACAGCCGGATGCGCGGCGGCACATAGGCCTCGCCAATGCCCGGCATGGTCAGGATCAGGGCGCCGATGCGGCAGAAGATCAGCCCGCCGGCCCAGACTTGATCGGCGGTAGCGTACGGCTCCATAGGCTGTCGCTACATCCCCGCGATGCGCGCGGCGATGGTGCGCATGAAGCCGCCCAGCAGGGCGCCCATCAGCGGCAGGAACAGCAGCAGGGAGACGAAGATGGCGATGATCTTGGGCGCGAAGATCAGCGTCTGTTCCTGGATCTGGGTCAGGGCCTGAAACAGGCCGATGCCGACGCCGACCAGCAGGCCGACGATCAGGATGGGCGCGCACAGTTGCACCGTCAGCCAGATGGCGTCGCGGCCGACATCGAGAACTTCTGCGCCGTTCATGCAGGCTCCTTGGCCCCACGGCTTTCGGCCCGGCCAGACTCAGAGATACTCGGCAGAAAATGCCGGGAGCGTGGTTAATGCGGCGTTACCTTTTTCACGTCGCCCGGCGATATCCCTGCGACATTAATTCCATCGCGTAATGATGTTGGAATTCTTCTTCCATTCGACGCAGGGCTGAAATAGGCTTGCCCCAACGAGGCCGGCGCCCGATCGCCGACCCGCACACCCGGGAAGAGACACCATGG
>SDZP01000222.1 GCA_004144935.1 Caulobacteraceae bacterium
CCCCCGTACCGACCACCACGAAGGCCCCCATCAGCGAGAAGAAGCTCATCGGCGTGCCCAGCGCGCTGGCCGCGGCGCCAGGATGCCTGCCCGGGCCTCGTCCGGCAGGCCGGCCAGCACCGAGGCCTCCCGGGCCTTGGCGGCGTCGGCGGTGGGGCCCCAGGAGAGCAGGAAGTTGGGGCTGAAGGCGACGCCGGAGGCCTGGCGCACCGCCGCCTCCTCGGCGATCAGCACCGGCGAGCGGGGCTGGAACTTGCGCACATCGTCCAGGGTCGAGAAATGGGTGATCGCCCAGACGCCGCCGACGGTGAAAACCGCCAGGAAGCCGCCCAGCGTCCAGGCGTTCCAGGTCAATCTGCCGCGCAGGGTCTCGAGGCCCGACCAGACGGCGGCGAACCGTTCGGCCCGGCCTGCGGCGACGGTTTGGTCCAGCAGCGGCACGATCAGGAAGGCGCAGGCCCAGGCGCTGAGCAGGCCGCCGACCGCGAAGACCGCCATCTGGCTGAAGATCGGCACCCCGAACAGGGCCAGGCAGGCAAAGCCCATGGCGCTGGTGATCATGCAGACGGTGACCGGCCGGAAGATCATCGCCAGCCGCTCGGGCCCGGCCCGCCAGCGGGTCATCGGACCGGTCGCCAGGTAGTAGATGGCATAGTCGGCGGTGACCCCGACGAAGGCCGAGCCGAAGACGAAGGTCAGCATGTGCACGGTCGGGAAGACCGCGAACACCGCCGCCAGCGAGCCCAGGTAGCCGGCCCCCACGACCAGCAGGGTGATCGGCAGGGCCCTGAACCGCCGGAAGACGATCAGCAGCAGTAGGACGATGCCGAGGGTCGAGGCGACGCCGACGGTCGAGATGTCCTTCCTGGCGTGCCGCGCGCCGTCCTCGGCGTGAAAGGCGGCGCCGGCCCGGGCGATCGTCACGCCGTCGGCCCTGTGGGCCCGCGACCAGTCGGCCACCACTTGGGTAAACGAAGACTGTGTGTCGAGCTTGAAGGCCGAGCCGGTCAGCCGGCCGGAGATCAGCACCGCGCCGTCGTCGGCCGGCGCGCCGAACCCGGTCCGGGGCAGCAGGCAGCCGGTCAGCCGCAGGGTCAGCAGGAAGGGGTCACGCAGCAGCATCTCGCCGCTGACCGGGGCGACGGGCGAATAAAGCTGCACCAGGGAGGCCTGCACCGCGCCCTCTGCGTCCAACCCGGCCGGCGTCGGCTCGCAGCGCAGCTGGTTGCGGTTGGCGAACAGCCAGCGGCCTGTCTGCTCCCCGTCGACGGCGGCGTCGACGAAGACGCCGCTGTCCTTCAGCCGCTTGGACAGATCGGCGGCGGCGGCCTCAGCCTTGTCCGGCGTCGGCGCAGAGACCAGCATGGCCACCCGGCTGGACGCGGCGGCCCCGGCCTGGACCATGGCCTCGCGGATCGGTGGCTTCAGCGCCTTGGCCGGCAGCAGAGACTGGATGTCGGTGTCCAGCGCCCCGCCGCCGAGTAGGCGCGCGACGATGAACGCCGCCGCCAGCAGGCAGGCGGCGAGGTAAGCCCACAGAAGTTTGCTACGCCCCCCGGTCACGTCACCCTACCCCTTGCGCACCGCGCCCATCTCGATGGCGATGACGTCGCCGTTGGCCTGGCGGATGGTCACCGCCTCGGCGCGGCCGCAGCCGGCGATCTCGATGGTGCTCAGGAACCGTCCCAGGTTGACGTCCTTGGGCTTCAGGGCCAGCTTCCAGCCCGCCCCGGGCGCCGGGGCGCCGCTGATGGTGTAGTAGCGCTTCAGGGCGCCGTAATCGCCGGTCAGAATCTCGAACAGACCTGAACTGCGCAGGAAGGGATCGGCGCTGGCCGGGCCGACGGCCTGGGCCTTGCCGCCCTGGATCGACTGGGTGATCTTGCCGGGCGTGATGGTCAGCCGCACATCGACCGGCTTGACCACGCGCCAGTCGACACGCCCCGGCCGTACGCTGGCGATCCCCGTGGAGATCAGCGGCGTCTTCATGGTCGACAGGCGGCGGGTCTGCTTGAAGTCGAAGCTGCCGGTCTCGGCCTTCAGCTTGAACGGATCGGCGCAGGCGGCGAACGACGGGCCCGCGCCCCCCATCACCATGCCAACGCTCAGGACGCCGACAAGAAGGGCGCCAGCTTTTCGCGCAGGATGGGCGGGGTTTCCCAAAGCATCGTCTCCGTTTCGATTTCGATCGCCACCTGGACGCTCGAGCAGCGGTTCAGTCTCTGACCCGTTTTCAGGTCCTTGAATTCGTAGTCGATTTTGAGGCGGTTTTCCCATTCGGTAATGCCCGCGACGATCTCGATCTCCTGGTGGAGGCGCATCGGGCGGGCATAGCGGAACCGCATGTCGATGATCGGCCAGCCGTAGCCGGACGCCACCATCTGCTCGTAGCCGTAGTCGATCTTGTCCAGGATGGCGACGCGGCCCAGCTCCATGAACTTGGGGTAGTAGCCGTGCCAGACGATGTTCATCGAATCGATATCGTAGAACTGGGGCTTGGCGGTGGTCGTCGCCGTGACGATCGCCTTCATCGGTGGGCCTTCATCCGATGTCCGCCAGGATTCCCGACCACTGGCCGGCGGCGAGGCTGGCGCACAGGCCGCGCAGGGTCTTGTCCAGCGGGGCGTCCTCGTCGATGAACGGCACGTGGTCGCCGGTTTCCTTCAGGAAGCCGCCGACCCGGTCGCCGAGCTCGGCCTCCTTCAGCCCGCCGTCGCGCAGCCGCAGGCGCACGGCCTGGGTGCAGGCGATGATGTGGGCGGCCGCCACCTGTTCGGTCAGCTCCAGCACCCGCAGGCAGTCGCGCGCGGCGATGGTGCCCATCGAGACCTTGTCCTGGTTGTGGCACTCGGTGGAGCGGCTGAACACGCTGGCCGGCATGGTCAGCTTGAGGGCCTCGGCGGTCCAGGCGCTGACGCCGATCTGCACGGCCTTCAGGCCGTGGTTGATGGGGGCCCGCTCCCCGGTCGCTCCCGACAGGTTCGACGGCAGGCCGTTGTTGTAGCGGGTGTCGACCAGCAGGGCGAGCTGACGGTCCATCAGGTCGGCCAGGTTGGCGATCAGGTTCTTCAGGCTGTCCATCACGAAACAGATGTGACCGCCGTAGAAGTGGCCGCCATGCAGGGTGCGGCCGGTCTCAGGGTCGAACAGCGGGTTGTCGTTGGCGCTGTTGATCTCGGTCTCGATGACCTGCCGGAAGTGACCCAGCATGTCTTCCAGAACGCCGACGACATGCGGCGTGCAGCGGATCGAATAGCGATCCTGCAGGCGGGTCGGCGTGTGCAGCCGGGCGAATTCGGCCAGGTCGGCGCGCAGCCGGGCCCCGACCCGCATCTGGCCGGGGTGCGGCTTGGCGCTCATCAGGGCTTCGTCGAAGTGGGCCGGGTTGCCGAGCAGCGCCAGGCTGGCCATCGAGGTCAGGCGGCAGACCAGCTTGGACATCTGCTCGGCGCGGTGGAAGGCCAGCGCGGCCAGGCCGGTCATCACGGCGGTGCCGTTCATGACCGCCAGGCCTTCCTTCGGCTTCAGCTTGATGGGGCTGAGGCCTGCCTTGGCGAAGGCCTCGGCCGAACTCATCACCTGCCCGCCGTAGAGGACGTCCCGCTCCCCGGCGAGCGCGCCGGCGATGTAGCTGAGCGGGGTGAGGTCGCCGCTGGCCCCGACGCTGCCCTCGGCCGGAATCAGCGGCAGGATGTCGAGGCGCAGCATGTCGGCCAGCAGCCGCACCAGGTCCAGGCTGACGCCCGACCAGCCCCGCATCAGGGTGACCAGCCGCACGGCCATCACCGCGCGGGTCTCGTGCGGCTCCAGGATGCGGCCGAGGCCGCAGCCGTGGAAGCGGGTGAGGTGAAGCGGCAGTTCGGTGACCAGCGGGTTGGGCACGCCGCGGGTGACGCTGTCGCCATAGCCGGTGGTGACGCCATAGATGACGCCCTCGCGGGCAAGGGTGGCCTCGACATGGCCGGCCGATCGGGCGATGGCGGCCAGGGCCGCATCCTTCGTGGTCAGGCGCAGGGAAACCTGTCCGGTCGACAGCGCCCAGACATCGTCGATGGAAAGTTCGCCATCACCGAAGGCGATGCCTTGGCTGTAGCCGGAAAAATCGTTCACGCCGTCCATATCCCCCAACCCTACAGCCGCCAGAAATCATAAAAGTTGAACCATTGGAACGGGTTGGCGAGCGCCTGTTCCTCCAGCACCGCGGCAAAGCGACTTACCGTGCCCTTGAGCGCTGCTTCGCGGTCCTTGCGCGGAAAATCAAGCCGTTCACTGAACTTGCTCAGCATCACCCGGTACCTGCCTTCCTGCCGCACGGAGAACAGCGTGTAGACAGGGCATTTCAGCGCGGACGCCAGAATGAACGGGCCGGCCGGGAAGGGGGCGTCCTGGCCCAGAAACGGGGCCCAGATCGACGGGCTCTTGCCGCCCGGCGCGATGCGATCGGCCAGAATCACCGCCCAGTCGCCATTCTCCATGGAGGCGGCCAGGGTCATGGCGGCGGCAAGGCCAAGGTCGGTGACCTCGATGATCCGCACGCTCGACATGGGGGCCATCTTGGCCATCATCTCTGCGAACTTGGCGGCATTGGCGCTGTGGGCCAGGATGTTGACGCCGCGCCGCTCGCCGATGGTGGCGATGGCCCGCATCACTTCGGGCACGCCCAGGTGGGCCGACAGCACCACTGCCCCGCGCCGGTCGGCGCGAGCGGCCTGGAAGGCCGGGTCGTCGAGGCCCACGGTCGCTTCCGGCGGGATATCCCCCAGCCAGGCGGAGAAGCGGTCCAGGGCCCCGCCCGCGAAGGTCATCTGATGCTTGAGGCCCGTCCACCAGGTGACTGGGCCGACATCGGCCCCGTGCGCCCTGGCCCGGCGCAGCCAGTCCAGCGACGCCTCCCGCTGGCGTCTGCCCGTGGCGTAGAAATAGAGGACCAGCGGCGCCATCAGCATGACGGTCACCCGTCGGCCCAGCAGCCGGTAGGCCGTGGCCAGAAACCACAGTCCCGCGAATGCGCCCCGCTCAGCCGTGCTGGCCCAGGTCGCCGCCATACGCCATTCATCCCCCGACAGGGTCACTCACCCGACCCAAGCTGGGCGCTGTCTTAGGACAGGCGATCCATGGCGTCCACGTTGAGTCTGCGGCGGTGCGGTGTATTGTCCCAGGGCTGTTGTTCGCGGGCCGCGGGCCCGCTCGATGAGGGGATTCATCATGCAAAAGTTCGCCGCCGTGGCCGCCCTGCCGCTGGCCTTGATCGTCGCCCTGGCGCCGTCCGTCTCCACCACGGCCCTCGCCGCCGGCCGTGACGACCGCATCAACTTTCCGGTCGCCGACGTGCTCAACAACCCGGAATTCAAGGACAAGCTGCCGGCCGGCGTGCGCTTCTATTTCGGCTCCCAGAAAGGCCGCGTCTCCAAGACCCTGGGCGAGACCCACACCAACAAGAAAACCAACGCCTTCAAGAAGAGCGACAAGACGGCCTGCGAATGGGCCATGCTCAGCGCCCTGATCGCCATTGGCGAGGATGCCAGGAGCCGGGGCGGCAACGCGGTCGTCGGCATCAAGTCCAACTACAAGGGCGACGAGACGGTCAGCAACGACACCTATGTCTGCGGGGCCGGCGGCATCATGGCCGGAGTGGCGCTCAAGGGCACGGTGGCGGTCGTCCGCTAGGGCCGGTGCCCCGGCGGATCGACGCCTCACCTTGGCGACTTTCGCCGCCGTATCGACCGTTCAGGGCGATGTGGTCTTGACCGGAACGACCGCTATCGTCGACTAGGCGAACGGCTGTTTTGGCGCGCCTGGCGCGATGAGGAGGTTGGGATGAAACTGAGAACCCTGGGTCTGATGACGACCTGCCTGGCCATGGCCATCGCCCCGGTGCAGGGCGCTTCGGCGGCCGCGCGCGACAGCGACAAGATCCTGTCCCTGACGCTGGAGAG
>SDZP01000670.1 GCA_004144935.1 Caulobacteraceae bacterium
CGAAGCCCAGGTCGAACGGATCTTCAGCGGAACGCGCTTGCATGGTTCAGTTCACCACGACCTGGGAGACCTGGCCGGTAGCCTTCTCGTCGCGCGTCGCGCCGGTGGCCTCGCCCTTGCGGTACTTCTCGTAGATGATCTCGCGGTTGCCGCCTTCGGCCAGCTGGGCGTCCCGCGGGGTGATGAGGTCCTGCGGGTTGGCGACCTGGGCGGCGATGTTGGCGGTCATCGCGCAGCCGAAATTGCTGTAGGCGAGATTGTCGTTGCTATGGCTGAGGTCGCGCCAGGACCCGCAGCTGGGGACCTCGGCGACATACTGGTTGAAGCTGATGATTACCGGCGCCTTGGGGTCGCCCTCGCCGTCGTAGGCGGTCATCTTGATGTTGCTGGCCGGCACGCCGAGGCTGACCAGGCGATCGCGGGCGTCCCAGGCCACCCGGTTGGCGCCGCGCGCGCCGGGCCCCGTGTCGGAGGCCCGCACGATGACGTCGCGCGCCTCGGCCCGCATCCAGGCGACCACGAAGCCTTCCAGGGCGTTGGCCTGGCTGACCGACAGGCCCGTCTCATGCGGGGCCAGGCGGATGTCCTGCGGCTGCGGCGTGACCCGCACCTCCCGCGTCCAGGCGTCGAGCGCCGTGCGCGAGGTCAGGTCGCTCTGCGGCCCGGGCGTGCTGGCGCAGCCGGCCAGCAGCGCGGCCGCGGAAAGGGCGGAGAGAAGGAGGATGCGCGGGGTCAGCGGGGTCATGGGGCGTTACTCGATCACGTAGCCGATGGGGCCTTGGTAGCGGCGGCCGGCGTTGGCGTTCGGCGACGCGTTGACCGCCTTGTTCAGCTTGCCGAACAGGATGGTCTCAGGGTCGGCGGCCAGCTGCAGCCCGTCGGCCGGCGACTGCAGCGACTTCGAGCCGCGCGCGTCGATGATGTAGGGCGTCACCGTGATGACCAGCTCGGTCTGGCCGGAGGTGAAGTCGCGGCTGCGGAACAGCGCCCCCAGGATCGGGGTGTTCATCAGGCCGGGCAGGCTGTCGAGGTTCTGCGCCGAGCGTTCCTGCAGCAGGCCGGCGATCATCATCGTGCCGCCGGACGGCAGCTCGACGACGTTCTCGGCCCGGCGGACCTTCAAGCCGGGGATGACCAGGCTGGCGTCGCTGCCGGTGCTCATGCTGAAGGCGCCCTCGTTGGAGAGTTCGGACACCTCCACCGAGACCTTCATGTTGATGCGGC
>SDZP01000671.1 GCA_004144935.1 Caulobacteraceae bacterium
GCGGTACGCTGTCGGTCGACTGGAAGGGTGAATCCGAGCCCGCCGTCGCCACCGGCGACGGGGTGAAGGAACCCCTGAACCGCCGCTCGACGATCTCGATCAACTTCTGATCTGATCTTCAGCGACAACGCTTAAGCGAAGGCCCCGGAGGAAACTCCGGGGCCTTTTGCTATGGGGCGGTAACGCAGACTTCCCTCCCCGACTTGGAAAGGGCAGGCCGAAGGCCGGGTGGAGAAGTGGGTCACCACTTCCCGCCGGTTGGGATGTTGAGTGTGCGATCCCGGAAGCCGGCGACCGACTTCCCTATCCGACACGCGTAGCCGCGCGTCTGCCCTCCCCAAGTCGGGAGGGAGGGCGAAGCCCCTGCTACCCCGCCACCAGCACCCAGACGCCCACCGCCGCGAACCCGGCCGCGGCGACCCAGCGGATCACCTTCATCGGGATCTTGGTCGCGGCGACCTCGCCCAGCAGGACGGCCGGGGTGTTGGCGAGCATCATGCCGAACGTGGTGCCGGCGGCCACCAGGGCGACATTGTGGAACTGCGCGCCGAGGGCGATCGTCGCCACCTGCGTCTTGTCGCCCATCTCCACCAGAAAGAAAGCCACCGCCGTGGTCAGGAAGATCGACCCGGCCTTCAGCGCCGGCGGGGCCTCGTTCTCGTCCAGCTTGTCGGGAACCAGGGCCCAGGCCGCGAAGGCCAGGAAGGCGAGGCCCAGCACCCATTTGACCCATGGCCCCGACAGCAGCCCGGCCGCCAGCTCGCCGACCAGGGCCGCCAGGGCGTGGTTGACGAGGGTGGCCGCGAAGATGCCCAGCAGGATGGGGACCGGCCGACGAAACCGCGCCGCCAGCAAGATGGCCAGCAGCATGGTCTTGTCGCCGATCTCGGCGATGGCCACGAGGCCGGTGGAGACGAGGAAGGCTTCCATCAGAGAATATCCCGGGCGGGGCCGACAAGACGGACCATTGGCCTCCCCCGCCGAAGACCCCGCATGGTCCGGCGCGAAAGCCAAAGGTCTCGCCAGGCCTCTTTACGAGGCTAACGCCGCCATGGGGCGAACCCCAAGTCTGTTGACGGCGCTCCCGCTTCGATGCGGGCGGCTACTCCCCAGTGACGAGGCTCAGATAGCGGGCGCCGAGCGGCCACGCAAGCGGCGTTGAAACGATCAGACGGAAGAGTTGTTCGTTCCGCAGGGGCGCCCGTCTCCCTTTTTTCATAAG